>CACXXW010000022.1 GCA_902771635.1 uncultured Bacteroidia bacterium
CGCAAAGATAGAACTTTTTTCGTAAATTTGCGCTTCGTTAAACTCATGACTTATGAACAAAAAGAAGTTATTGTTAGTGCTCGCTTTGGTGGCTGTAGTGTTGTTCCTGCTGCTTCGCAACAATTCCCACGAGAGTACTGATACGAGGGAAGACAAGGAAACACCGGCTGCAACGCAGGATGAAACCGAAATTGCCATTCTTTCGGTCAACGATATGCATGCCAGCATCGACCAGTTCCCGAAATTCGCTACGATGGTCGACAGCCTGCGGGGCGTCTATCCCGACATGTTGCTTTTCTCGGCGGGCGACAATCGCACGGGCAACCCCGTCAACGACCAGTACGATCCTGTCAACTATCCCATGATTGAGCTGATGAATCGCACGGGCTTCGACCTTTGCGCCGTTGGCAACCACGAATGGGATGGTGACATTGTCAATTTGCAAAACGACATCGAAAGGGCTGATTTCCCATTCCTATGCGCCAATGTGTCTATTCCCAAGACGGTCAATCTTGACATCAAGCCTTTTGTGACCATGGAGCATCAAGGCGTGAAGATGGCTGTGGTCGGCATGATTGAAATCCGCCATGATGGCATTCCTGGGGCGCATCCCGACAAGTTGAAAGCGGTGAGTTTCAAGCGTCCTGATGTGGTGTTGCCCGATTACAAATACCTTAGAAATGAGAACGATGTGGTGATTTTGCTCTCGCATTGTGGCCTTGAGGATGACATGGAACTGGCCCAAGCCAATCCTTGGCTCGATGCCATTATCGGCGGACATACGCATACCTTGGTGGAAAACCCCTCTGAGACCAACGGTGTCTTAATTACCCAATCTGGTTCCCATTTGAAATATGCCACCTTGGTGAAGTTGAGAGTAAAAGACCATAAGGTGATTGGTAAAGAGGCCATTGTGTTGGATGTCAACAAGGTGCGTAAGGAAAAGCCCGAAATCAAGCAGTTGGTGAACGAGTTCAACGATGCGCCTGCCTTGAACGAGCCTATCGCCATCGCAAAGACAAAGTTTGAGACCCCTGAAGAGCTGGGTTGCTTGATTACGGATGCCCTCCGTGAGGTCAGCGGTGCCGATTTCGCCTTCCAAAACACGGGTGGCGTTCGTGTCAATTACTTGAAGAAAGGTCCCATTACGGTGAAGGATGTCTACAGCATCGACCCGTTCAACAACGAGGTGGTGGTGTATCAGATGACAGGCGCGCAGGTTAAGAGATTCATTCTCAATACTTACCGAAAGAACGGAGGCTATCCTTCCTATGTCTCTGGCATGACCTACAGGGTGAGCGATGACGGCAATACGGTGTGGATTAATGACAACAACTTCTCCACACGAAGTCTTTATAGGGTGGCGATGAATAGTTATATGGCTTCGACGGTCAACATCGAAAGCGAAGATGAAGGCCGAAGCACGTTTATGACCTCGGAGGAAATGATGATTGAGTTTTTGCGCAAGCATAAAGAAGTTGATTATCAGGGCGTAGTGAGAACGCAATAGACTGCTGGGAAAGTCGAAATAAAAATGTGTTTGCACGAATTAAAGAGTTTTTGTACTTTTGCAGCCCGATTTTTGAAGATTTGAATCGAAAAAGATGAAAAAAGCGTTATTGGTTTTTGCAATGGCTTTATTGTTAGTCGGTTGCAACAAAAAGAAAGAAGTCAAGTTGATTCCTGCCGAAAACTTCAACACGGAAGTGGAGGGCAAGAAGGTGTCGCTCTATACCTTACATAATGGATTTTTGACCATGCAGGTGACCAATTATGGTGGCCGTGTGGTTGCCCTTTGGATGCCTGACAATCGTGATAGTTTTGAGGATATTGTCTTGGGTTACGACCGTATCGACAAGTATTTGAACAACAGTGGAGAACGCTATCTTGGTGCCGTGGTCGGTCGTTGCGCCAACCGTATTTCCAACGCCACTTTCACTTTGGATAGCGTTGCCTATCAGCTGCCCACTAACGATGGTGTGAATACTTTGCATGGTGGTCTCATCGGTGCCGACAAGCGCGTTTGGGATGTGACCGCAGTCAACGACAGCGTCATTACAATGCACACCGTGTTTGCCGATGGCGAAGACGGCTTCCCGGGTAACCTTGACGTGACCATGAGCTACACGCTGACGCATGACAATCAGTTCCAGATCCGTTATGCCGCCACGACCGACAAACCCACCTTGTGCAACTTCTCGCATCATTCCTTCTTCAACCTGAAGGGCGAAGGTAATGGTACCATCCTTGACCATGAATTGCAAATCAATTCGCGCTATATGACCACCATCGATGAGCATCTGATCCCCAATGGCAAGTTCTCAGGCGTGAAGGAGACCCCGTTTGACTTCCGCGAGAAACACCGCATTGGCGACAATATCGCTGCCGATGATGAACAGCTCAGAAATGCCAAGGGTTACGACCACAACTGGATTGTCGACAAAACCGACATCAAGGCCTACACTTGGAATGCCACGCTGACTGAACCCGAAAGCGGTCGTGAGATGCAGGTGTGGAGCGACCAGGTTGGTATGCAGTTCTATAGCGGCAATTTCTTCAATGGTAAGGGCATCGGCAAGAGTGGCAAACCTATGAATTTCCGTGAAGGTCTGGCACTTGAGACGCAGTTTTTCCCGGATGCCGTCAATCACGAGACGTTGGCCCCCGTGCCTGTGTTGAGACCTGGCGAGGAATACCATCAGTTGTGTATCTACAAGTTTGCTGTGTTGCCTAAGGAGAAGAAATAAAGCCAAACTGATAAAAAGTTGAAGCCTCGTGTCTGTGGATGCGAGGCTTTTTTTATTTTTGCGGTATCAAAACTAAGAGCTATGCTAAAATTCAAATGTCCACTGCTGGTGGTTACCGATATGGAGAAAGCCATCACTTTCTACGAAGAGGTGATTGGCGACCGCGTTGCTTTCAACTTTGGCGAGAATGTCCAATTTGAAGGCGGTTTCGCACTTCAGGAGATGAAGAAATGGAAGTCAATGATCCATACGAATACAGTCCGTAGGAAGTCGAACAACGCTGAACTCTATTTTGAGGAGAAAGACTTCGACAAGTTCCTTGAATACCTGAAGGAGTTTCCCGAGATTCAGTATGTCCATCCCGTTGAGGAAGCACCTTGGGGACAGCGCATAGTCCGATTCTATGACCCAGACTTCCATATCATCGAAGTCGGTGAGCCTATGGATGCGGTCATCAAGCGCTTGTTCGAATCGGGCATGACGGTGGAACAGGTCTCGGAGAAGTCGCAGTATCCTATCGAGTACGTCAAGCGTTTCGCGAAATGAACTATCTGTCGGTCAACGCGATATCCAAGTCGTATGGCATCAAGACGCTGTTCGAGGATGTCACCTTTGGCATTGAAAAGGGCGACAAGACTGCACTGATAGCCACCAACGGCTCGGGCAAGTCGACGATGTTGAAGATTTTGGTGGGGAAGGAGTCGCCCGACTCGGGAACCATCACCTATGCCAACGACATCAAAATCGGTTACTTGGAGCAACTGCCTGTGTATCCTTCTGGGACACGGATTTCCGACCTGTTGGCCGACCTCAACGATGAGCAGCACCTCAAAGCGAGGCAGTATCTGACCCGTTTTGCTATCACCAATTTGGAACAGTCGGTTGATGAGCTCTCGGGTGGACAGGTAAAACGTTTGGCTTTGGCCTTGGTGCTACTGCATGAACCTGATTTCCTGATTCTTGACGAGCCCACCAACCACCTTGACGTGGAAATGGTGGAATGGTTAGAGAGATTCCTCACCCAGTCAAGTATGACCCTGCTAATGGTCACACACGACCGCTATTTCCTTGACCGTGTGTGCAATAAGATTTTTGAGCTTTACCAAGGCGTGATGTACACCCATAACGGCAACTTCGACTATTACGTACGGAAGAGCCGTGAGCGTGAGGAGGTGAAACGTGCCACAGCAGAGCGCAACAGCCAACTGCTGAAATATGAGCTGGAATGGATGCGCAGCACGCCACAGGCTCGTACAGGCAAGTCGAAGAGTCGCATAGACGCGTTCTATGACTTGAAGGAACGCTCGAAATACCAGGAACAGGATGAACGCCTTGAGTTTGGCTTGCAGATGCAGCGTTTGGGTGGCAAGATACTGGAGCTCAGCAATGTGTCGAAGTCTTTCGGCGACCTTACCGTGTTGAAAGATTTCGACTACGTCTTCAAGCGAGGCGAGCGCATCGGCCTGATTGGCAAGAACGGGGTGGGGAAGTCCACCTTCCTCAACCTCATCACTGGCGCAATGCAACCCGACAAAGGAAGGGTAAAGACGGGCGAGACTGTCACCTATGGCTACTACCGTCAGGAAGGCATACAATTCGATGAGAGCAAGACCGTGATTAGCACCGTGCGCGACATTGCCGAGGTGGTCAACTACGGCAAGGACAAGGTCTATACGGCTGACCAGCTGTTGGCGCATTTCATGTTTCCCTACAAGATGCACCGTCAACCTGTGGCTTTGCTCAGCGGTGGTGAGAAAAGGCGTTTGTATCTATTGACCATCTTGGTGCAGAATCCCAACTTCCTCATTCTAGACGAGCCCACCAACGACCTGGATTTGTTGACATTGCAGAAGTTAGAGGACTTTCTGCAAAGCTATAAGGGTTGCTTGTTGGTGGTTTCGCACGACCGTTTCTTCATGGACCAAGTAGTCGACCAGCTCTTTGTCTTCCAAGGCGATGGCATGGTGAAAGGCTTCATGGGCAACTACAGCCAGTACAAGGACTATCTGGATGCCAAACTACGCGAGGAGCGCAAGGAGAAATCGGCGCAAAAGAAAGAAGAGCCCAAACCCGTGAAGCAGCGCGAGAAAGTGAAGCGTTCATTTAAGGAGCAGCGTGAATATGAAACACTTGCGCAAGAAATGGAAGCCCTTGAGCAAGAGAAAGCCAATCTCACCGAAGCCTTGAACAGCGAAACCGATTACCAGAAACTACACGAGATGGGCAACCGCTTGCAGGAAATCAAGGATCTACTTGATGAAAAAGAGCTTCGGTGGCTGGAGTTGGATGAGATTGGAGGATAGTTTAAAACACTTATTTACAGTAATATATCCGACAGCAAACGACAACAAACGACTGCTGTCGACAACAAACGTTTGTTCATCGGCTTTGTCTTGAAGGATGTTGTTTCTTTGCGGTATCATTTAAAAAGGAATAGATATGGCAAAGAAAACGACAAAAGACAACGTACAAAAACTGGTCGCAAATTGCGACCAGTTCGAAAAGGATGTCGCAAAATGCGATAAGCTTGAGAACACGGAATCAGTTATCACCCAAACCGAAATTGAAAAGCTTATCATCACGATAAGAGGAGAGCAGGTCATTATTGATCAAGATGTTGCAAAGTTATATTGTGTAACAACTAAACGTTTAAATCAGCAGGCTAATCGTAATTCAGATAGGTTTCCAAGCAGTTTTCGTTTTGTTTTGACAGTAGAAGAACGGAATGAGGTAGTTGCAAATTGCAACCACCTTGCTTCACTGAAGTATCGACCTACTCTGCCATATGCTTTCACCGAACAGGGAATAGGCCAATTGTCAACTGTTTTACATAGCAAGAAAGCCATTGAAACAAGCATCAAGATTATGAATGCCTTTGTTGCCATGCGACGGTTTATGATTCAGAATGCTGCCGTTTTGATGCGTATAGCCCATCTGGAAAGGCATCAAATCGAAACAGATGAAAAAATTGATTTGATTCTTGACAAGATAGAAGAACATTCTCCAAAGTTGCTTCCTGAACAGGTTTTTGCGACTGGCTGTGTCTGGGACGCATGGACTTATATCTCCGACCTCGTTCGGAGCGCCCGTAAAAGGATTGTCCTAATTGACAACTTCGTTGACGACAGGGTGCTCTCCATGCTGACAAAACGGGCCGATGGAGTAAAGGCGACCATCCACACACGTTATAACGAACAATTCCTCACCGACTTGAAGAAACACAACAGCCAATATCCCGAAATTGAGTTCATCCAACTGCCACACCGCAACCATGACCGTTTCCTGATCATCGACGACAAAGTCTATCTGTTAGGAGCTAGCTTGAAGGATATGGGGGCGGGACTTTGCGCGGTTACTGAAATGAGCATTGCGCCTGAGGTGATTTTGGGGATGGTGGGGTGAAAATGTTTTTTTTGTGTTTGTTTTTGAGCTTTTTTTCTTTCTATCCTTTTCCATTCCAATATTTTTTTGTTTCTTTGCCTTGCCAAACGCAAATAATGTAAATGACTGACTTAATCCAGGATTAACTTATTGTAAACTCCGTTTGAGGAGTCCAACGAGAAAAATACAAAAGAAACTAGTTTAATAACATTAAATATGAGTAAATTCACGAAGGCCATAGCGGCCATAATGCTAATGACAGCGGTCGCTTGTGTCGCTGGATGCAACAAACCCGATGCCCCGAACAATGGGGGCGACAACAATGGAGGTAATGGTAACGGAGGTGGAAACAATGGTGGCAGTATCAACGGCCCTGAATATGTCGACCTCGGTCTGCCGAGCGGCACCTTGTGGGCCACCTGCAATGTGGGTGCTAATACGCCCGAAGGTTACGGCGACTACTTCGCCTGGGGCGAGACCCAACCCAAAGATTACTATGGCTGGAGTACATACAAGTATTGCAATGGTGATGAAGATCAACTCACCAAGTACTGCAACAACTCTTCTTACGGCTACAACGGCTTCACCGACAATCTGACCACTCTTCAGCTTAGCGACGATGCTGCAAGAGCCAACTGGGGCGGCGACTGGCGTATGCCCACCAAAGCAGAATGGGAGGAACTCTTCAACAACACGACCGTTACTTGGACGACCCAGAACGGTGTGTACGGAAGACTCTTCACCGCATCGAACGGTAACAGTCTCTTCCTTCCTGCCGCTGGCTGCCGCTACGATGGCAGTCTCTACGACGCAGGTAGCTACGGGGGCTTCTGGTTTAGTTCGCTCATCACGGACTATCCGGACTACGCGTGGGGCCTCTACTTCTCTTCGGGCGTTAGCGACATGAGCGGCAGCCACCGCTACCTCGGTCGGTCTGTGCGGGCGGTGCTCCCTGCTTCGAAGAACTAACCCTTGTTCCGTTACGGGCGTAACGGGCAGGGCGAAAAAGTTGGCGGGCGGGGTGCGCACGGTAGTGCGCTACCCAACCCCGTCCGGCAACTTTTTTGTGGCTGAAATTTTGAATCTATAATAACACTTAATGTCCCAACTTAAGGAAATACTGGAAAAAGAGAAAGAGCGTGGCACATTGGAAGAATGCGCAGCGATCCATCTGTTCCGCGAGGGTACGTTTTATCGTGCCTACGAGTGGAGCGCGTGGTTGTGTCATCCTTGCTGATGTTGGTGAACAAGGTCCCCCGTTCTTCCTCATTTGTAATGAGAAAGTAGTGAATATGAGCATTTGCAATGCAAAAACGGACAATTGCGGCTTCCGCATGATTAATGACAAATTCGTGGGGCATTTATGGTAATTCGTGTTTGCTATTCATTGCGTCTCGTAAGAACGACGGAATTCCAATATTTGCCGATTTATTTCTGGTTTTTCTCTGTGTGCCTAAAAAATTGTATTTTTGCGCTGCAAAAAGCAAATAAGTTCTTCTTTATGAATGTGTCATCTCTAATAAAACAGTATTTCGCATCGAATAGCAACGATGTGACTATTGATGTTTTCGATGAGAAAAACATCTACACCGTGTATCAGAGGGTAATCGAAACGCTGACACATCACATGAATATTGAGACTACACTGCTACAGGCGTTGAGCTATTGTTTCTATGAAATTCTCGACAATGTGCTAACACACTCGGGAAAGGAACTTGGCTCTGTTATTTCCCATTACGATCCTGAGGGTCACACTTTGAGCCTGCTCGTGGCTGACGACGGACAAGGCATCCGTACATCTTTGGCTGAAAATGAGAAGTATAGCAAATTGACTGAACCTGAAGCATTGGAGATATGCATCAGAGACTCTGTCACCGACGGCAAGGGAATGGGCTTTGGCCTTTACACCACTTCATTACTTGCCAAAGATGCAGGACTGCGGTTTGATATTCGATCTGGCAATCACACACTTAGCTGGAAAGAGAGTAAGTACTTGGTCACCGAAAGTGACGCTTGGCAAGGAACTATTGTCTACCTCCAGTTGCGGACCGACAAGGAAATCGATCCAGGCAAGGTTGTGGCCAACCGCACCAATCCTGCGGAACAATACAATGAACTGTTTTTAAAAGATAACGAATTGGAGGAACTATGGTAACATTCAGTTTTAGAGACTATGGAGAGAATTTAGGTACGCGACAGTTAGGATGTCAAGTGCGAGAGCGACTTATGCCTTTGCTTGAAGGGGAGGAACGAGTGGTGCTCGACTTCACGGGTGTGGACGTTGTAAGCAACTCATTCGCCGATGAGTGTATAGCCAAATTGTTGCTAACCATGTCGTTAGATGAATTGAAGGCTCGTACTACTTTCAGGGGACTCAATCCGTTGGCATACGAGAGTGTACTTGCTGCCCTTAGACGCCGTCATCTCTCATTGGCTTAAAAACCAAGACTTGGCATTTCCTCAAATCATCTTCTCCACATTCCAGATAAAAGCCCTCAGCCCCAAATCTGGGGTCTTGAGGTCTTTTTCGTGCAGCTGGTTGAGGATGCCGTCCACTTTGTCGTCGTCGACGATGCTGATGATGGCATTGTTCAAGGTCGGCCAGGCATGGGTGCCGTAGTGCGGCTCTCCAGTGTCGCTACCGTGGCCTTTGATTTCGTTCCACTCAGTAAAGCCCTTCGTGCCGTTGTCGTTCAGCACCTTGGCGATTTCGTCGTAGTAGGCTTGGTTATATGTGATTAATATTGCTTTCATGTTTTTCTATAGCTATCAGCCGTCAGCTATCAGCCGTCAGCTTGCTTTGGACGGAGCTGATAGCAAACGACTCTATGGTTAGTTTATTGAATCAATTAACTTACTAAGCATTGCTTTGATCTCTTTTACTTCTTTATCTAGCGGCAGATAGGATTCCTTTTCAAGAAACTCAAGGTCATAAGCTAGCAGCAACTCTTCTTCTACTTCTGAGGCAGAACCCGCAGCAATGTTGAGAAAGTGGGCAAATTCAGCATCAGACCTTCTTCCACATCCTTCTGCAATGTTGAAAGGAATCGACATGGATGCTCTTCGTATCTGAGAGGTCAGTCCAAACAATTCTTCTTTTGGAAAACCTTTTGTTTTCTTATAGATACTTAAAGCAAGTTGATGTCCTCTTGACCACACTTTGTATTGATGGAAGTCTCTCATCTTACTCAATTGCTTTTTGATTAACATAAAGTTAGCTGATGGCTGATTGCTGAAAGCTGACGGCTTATCTAATATTTTCAGTCTTTGTCAATGCTTCCTCAGCTTTTCTTCTCTTTCTACGCACCGCTCTTGTCTCCAACGAGCAATACAGCGCAGGGATTAATAATAAGGTGATAAGAGTAGACACAGTCAAACCCCAGGCCACAGTGGTACCCAACGAGTTCCACATCTCGGCACCTTCGCCGCGACCAATGGCCAATGGGATCATACCCAAGACGGTGGTCAGCGTGGTCATCAAGATAGGACGCAGACGCGAACGCGCGGCTTTCACAGTGGCTTCCTTGACTTCTACGCCGCGCTCTTCCAAAAGGGTGGTGTAGTCGATGAGCACGATACCGTTCTTCACGACGATACCCATCAAAATCAAGATGCCCACGAAGGCCATGGCACCCAAGGCGGTGTTGGTGGCCCATAAGCCGAGTAACACACCGGTGAAAGTGAAAGGCACGGAGAACATGATGACGAAAGGCTTCATCAGGTTCTCGAACTGCGAGGCCATCACGATGTAAACCAAGATGATGATGAGGATAAGCAAGGTGAGCAGGTCGCCAAACATCTCTTGCTGGGTCTCATAGTCACCAGCGATTTTGGGGAAGATCTCGGGCGGGATGGCGGTGTCTTCAATGACTTCCTCGCACATCTTCACCACATCACTCAGTACCTGTCCCTTGCCGACGACAGCAGTGACACTGACCATACGTTCACGGTCCTTACGCTGGATTTGGGGCGGCGTCAACGATTCGACCACCTCGCCGAGATCGCCTACACGGACGGGTTGCCCATACGAGTTGTAGATCTTGATGTCCTCAATGTCCTCGATGCTCTTGCGGAACTCGGGAGCGTAGCGCACGCGGATGTCGTATTCCTCACCGTCCTCACGATAGTAAGAGCCTACTGAGCCGTTGATGCGGTTCTTTACATAGGTAGCAGCCGTGGTGCTGTTCAAGCCATTGAGAGCCAACTTTTCACGGTCGAAGTCAACTTGATACTCAGGTGTGTATTCATCACGACCCACGATGACCTGCAAGATGCCACGGTCACGGAGCTTTTGTGCGATTTCGTTGGCCACGCGGTCGGTGGTTTCGAAATCATAGCCGTAAATCTCGACCTGCACCGTGCTCATGCCGCCCATGCCGCCACCGCCTTCGTTGACATTGGCTTTCTTGATTTCAGGCATGGCGTTGAGTTTGGCGCGAATCTCATCAGCCACCTCGCTGGTCTTGCGCAAGCCTGCCTTGCGGCGTTCGGTTTTGGTACCGAGGCGCAGGTTGAACGACATGATGTGCGTGCCGTTGCTACGCATTGAAGCAAAGGCATTGTCGGAGTCGGCCTGGCCGAAGCTGTAGTTACAAATCTTCACCTCGGGGATGGCCATGAAATCCTCTGCAAGGCTCTTGGCAAAGGCGCCCGTGACATCTTGACCCGTACCAGTCGGCAACTCAATGTTGATGCTCAGACGGCCTTCATCCATCTTAGGCATCATTTCAGTCTTTAAGGTCGGGGCAAGGAAGACGACAGAGAGTATAAACAGTCCCAACATGCCAAAGATGACCACCTTACGATGGTTGACGCACCAACCGATGAGGCGAGCGTAGCCGTTGCTGATGGCATCCAAAGCCTTGTTGATGGGACGGAAGATGGCCTTATGGAACTTGCTTTGATGGGGATTCATCACCAGCATCCTGGAGCACATCATTGGCACCAAGGTAAGGGCACCGCAGGTGGAGACGATCATGATGATGGACACAATCCAACCCAACTGCTTGAACATCACGCCTGTGGTGCCTTTGATCATCGTCAAGGGCAGGAACACTGCCAACATGGTCAAAGTGGAGGCAATGACTGACAACTGCACTTCTTGGGTGGCATGCACGGCGGCCTCTTTGGGCTTCGAGCCGCGTTCGATGTGCGTGGTGATGTTCTCCAAGACCACGATGGCGTCGTCCACGACCATACCGATGGCGATGGTCAGTGAGGACATAGAGATGATATTCAACGTGTTGCCCGTGGCAAACAGGTAAATCAAAGAAGCCAGTAACGAAATCGGGATGGCCAACACGATGATGAAAGTGGCGCGCCAACGACCTAGGAATATGAATACAACCAGCATCACGAGGATGAAGGTGATGAAGATGGTGTCGCGCAAACTGTTGATGGTGTTTTGGATAGAGGTGGAGCCGTCCACAATGATATTCAGCTTGACATCGGAGGGCAGGGTGGGCTCAATGACTTTCAGCTGCTTCTTGATACCCTTGATGACGTTGACGGCATTGGCGTCGGTCTGCTTCTGAATCACGATGGTAGCACCTTGGCGACCATTGCTGTACGACTCTTGAATACGTTCCTCAGAGCCGTCTCTGACGGTAGCCACATCACGCAGGTAAATAGGTGCAGTGCCACGTGAGCCTACGATGACATTCTCCATCTCCTTGGCGGAGGTGAACTCCTTCTGGATACGCAAGCTGTAACTGTTGGAACCGATGTCTATGTAACCAGCCGGTACATTTCGGTTTTCGGTGGCCAAGGTGTTGGAAATGCTTTCAAGGGTTAAGTTGTAGGCTTCCAACTTGTTCGGGTCGACATAGACCTGGATTTCACGCTTTGGGGCACCATTGGCTGACACCGTACCCACACCGCTCACACGGGCCAAAGGCGTGGTGACGCGGTCCTCGATGATCTTGTCCAAGGCGGGCAGACTCTCTTCAGCCGTCACACTGAGCAGCATGATAGGCATGTCCTCGGCGTTGAACTTGAACAAGACAGGGTTGGTCGCGCCGTCGGGTAGGTAGTTGCGCACCATGTCGATCTTGTCGCGCACGTTGTTGGTGGCGGTCTCAATGTCAATGCCGCTCTCAAATTCCAAGGAAAGCACTGAGGTGTTTTCACGCGAGGTGGAGGAGAGGTGCTTTAGGTCGGGCACGGCATTCAGTGTGTTCTCCAAGGTCTTGGAAATGTTGGTCTCGATATCGGCGGCACTGGCTCCCGGATAGGAGGTCATCACCATGATGAAGTTGGTCTCCATGTTAGGTAATTGGTTGATGGAGAGGTTCATCAGGGAGAATATGCCGAAAATGGCGATGGCGACAAACACCAAAGCCGTCGTCACCGGATTATTGACTGCTGTTCTTTGTAGACTCATCTTTCGTTTGTTTAATTGTTTGATGTTGAATTGTTTAATTGTTTTTCGATGACGCGTAGCAACAACACTTCAACAATTAAACAATCAACAATTCAACATTTATTTCACAGTAACACTCACTCCATCCTTCAATCTCACCTGTCCTTCAGTGACAATGCGGTCGCCTTCGTTGATGCCGCTGATAATCTCGTAACGGTTGCCCATGCGGATGCCGAGTTCCACAAGGGTGTATTTCACGGTATTGTCGGGCTGGAGCACATAAACGAAATGCTCACCCGAGCCTTGTTGCTTGACAACGGCGACATCGGGAATCACAACGTGATGGTTAGTGCCGAAGTTGGCCGTCACGCGGGCGAACATACCGGGACGCAGGCGTTGGTCGGCATTCTGGCAGATGACCTCGACGGGGAAGGTGTGGGTGGTGGCGCTGACGGTGGGGTAGAGCAGGTTCACCTTTCCTTTGAAGACTTCGTTGGGATAGGCATCCACGGTGATCTTGAATTCCATACCCTTATGAACTTGGGTGAAGAGGCTCTCCGACACATTGACCAGCATCTTGACGGGCTGGATCTGCTCGACGACAAAGATGGGTTGGGTCATGCTGTACATGTCACCTTTGTCGTAGTTACGGGCGGTCACCACGCCGTTGATAGGGCTACGGAGATAAGTGTTCTCGGCCAGGTTGTGATAGGTCTTCTTAGTGATGTTGAGGGCAAGCTTGGCCATGTCGTAGTCGGCTTGGGCCACAGCACCGATGTTGTAGAGTTCGGTAAGGCGTGCTAGCTCAGTCGAGTCGTTGACATACTGCATACGTGTCTTGGCCAAGTTCACGTCATCCATGGTGGCCAAAAGCTGTCCTTTGTGCACTTTCTGTCCCACTTCGGCTTTGATGCTCACGATGCGGCCTGCTGTCTGCGAGACGATGTTGTTCGTAGCGAAAGGCTCAATGTTAGAGGTGAAAGTGTTCGTGACATCGACGTCTTCTGCTTGTGCAGTGATAACGCTGACGACCGGGGCGGCCTTTTGAGCGGCTTGTTCCGTTGTGGTAGTTGATGTGTCTTTTTGCCCGCAAGCCGTCATCAAAGCGGCAACGGCAAGAGTGATAAGGGTAAGTTTGGTGTATTTCATTGATTTGTATTTAATATTCAAAAATTCAAGATTCAAAATTCAAAATTCATAATTAGCTTTCAGCTCTCAGCAATCAGCTTTCAGCTTGCAACAACTGAGCTGATAGCTGACGGCTGATGGCTGACAGCTTTATTCTTCTTTTCCAATCAGTTCATCCAATGAGGCCTTAGTGACCATGAAGTTGTAAACGGCTTGGGCCTGTGTGAGTTGTGCTTGTTGCAAAGCCAGTTGTGCATCGTTGAGTTCCACCAAAGTGGCCTTGCCGACTTCATACATCTTTTCCGAAATGTCGTAGCTCTTTTGGGCAATTTCCACCGTAGCCTCAGCGGCTTGGTAGTTTTTGATGCAAAGTGCCATCTGGTCGTTGTAGTTACGGATGCCGATACGCAGGTTGCGTTCGGTGTCTTCGCGCTGCAGGTCAAGCATGTTCTTGTTGATCTTGCTCTGCTTGATGCTATAGTGTTTTTGGAAGCCGTCGAAGATGGGTATGCTCAAACTTACGGCTGCAGTCGAAGAGGGGAACCAACGCAGTTCCTCATCACCCATGGCGCTATAGTTGTAGTTGATACTGGCGGCAAGGGTGGGCAGGTATTGTTTCTTCTGCATTCTGATGGTCGACTCAAGCATGCGGCCTTGGATGCCCAGCTGCAACAACGAGCTGTTGTTGCTGAGGTCTTCTTCCGAAACGTATGGTGTGAGCATTTGTGCAGTGTAGTCGTTCAGGTCGCCGACCACTTCAACGTCGGTGTCGAGGTCGATGCCCATGACGGCCTTAAGTTGCCAGGTGGCCAACATCACTGCGTTTTCGGCACTTGACACATTAGGCTCGGCATTCATCATCGTGACTTGGGCGCGCAAGTGTTCCACTTCTGAGGCCTTACCTACATTGAATCGTTGCAGCGTCTTCTCATAGTTTTTCTGGGCGTTTTCATACACATTTGCTACCACCTCGTGTGACTTTTGGGCCAGTAGCACGGCATAAAAGGCTTGCTTCACCTGCTTCACCAATGCGATTTTCGATGAGCGGGCTTGCTCAACGGCGAGTTCCACGTCCATGCCCGACAGCTTCAGGCTTTCCCAGAGTTGGGCGTTCACGATAGGCATGCTGGCCGTAGCGGTGGCATTGATGCTATTGTCGCGGCCCACCTTAATCTCCATGGCTTGACCGCCCATGTCCATCACCATCACTTGTTTCTTCAGCGTGCGTTGATAGGAACCATTTGCGCTGATGTTAGGATACAATGCTGAATAGCTGCCTTTCTCCGCATAGCCGCTCTTTTCGACAGTCATGTCGGCAATCTTGACGGTGTTGCTTTCAGATAAGGCAATCTCCAAAGCTTGGTCGAGGGTGAGGCGCAAGGTTTCTGAGCCCTGACCTTGTCGAAGGGCTGAAGAGTCGTCTTGTGCCGATAGCATCATTGGGGCGATGATTATCGTTGTAATAGTTAAAACTTTAAAAATCAGTCTTTTCATAGATTGTTCGCTCTGTGAGTCTTTACTTTTATTAATAAGGTGCAAAAGTAGGAATAATTGCGTTTAGTTTGACGGAGATTACGATGAAATATTATGTTGGAAGGCGGTTTTTATTCCAAATCGACCGACATTTCAACCAAATGCCCGATTTTGTCGATTAAGATGAAGCGATTCTTGGTTGAGTTTTTATGTCTTTTCGTTGAAAACCAGTTGGTATTCTAAGGATTCATATTATTTTTGCATTCAAATTCGAAGAAATGAAGAAACGTTCGTTGCCAGCCCTGTCGACTTTGCCGACCGCCAACCTTGACTTGTTGGAACGCCTCTACAAATGGGGTGTGGTGTGGATGGTGCTGTTCGTCATCTTCTTTGCAGTGCACTCCAACGGCAATTACCTCTTCCGTGCTGCCAGTTCGCTCTGTTTTGTGGGCATGGTGGCACTATCGGTGCTCTTTATCAACAAAGTGCTGATCGAGTATTTGCTGAAAAAGAGCAGGCTGGTGTTTTTCATCCTGATGTCGCTTCTGGCGATACCGCTTTGGTCTGTGGCATCCATCACAATCGATGCTTGTTTGCTTCATTTTATCGAAAGAGTTCCGTTTGCCGAAATCTTTGATTTTCCGCGCTTTTTCGTGGCTTTCTTGGTGCGTTTGATTTGGTTTATTGCCGCCTATGCCCTTGTGGTGATTTTCTATTATCAACGTAAGGAGAACGAGGAAAAGATCATTTCCGACCAATTGAAAAGTGAGAAGCTCGCCATGGAGCTTCGCTATCTGAAGTCGCAAATCAATCCGCATTTTCTTTTCAATGCCTTAAATAACATTTACTCAATGGTTTACACCCATGATGACAATGCTGCCGATGGTGTGCTGAAACTCTCTGAGATGTTACGTTATGTGTTGGTAGACTGTCAGGCCGAGATTATCCCTTTAAGCAAGGAAATCAATTACATAGAGAACTTCATCGACTTTCAGATGATGCGAATGGGAGGTGAGCGCGATGTGGTGTTGGAGCAGGATATTGAAAAGGAGGACTTCATGATTGCGCCCATGCTGTTGCAGCCCATCATAGAGAATTGTTTCAAATACAGTCGCTTGGAGACCCATCCCGAAGGCTATGTGCACATCAGCATCCACCAGTCGGGCAGCAGTTTTCGCTTTGTGGCGGAAAACACGGTTGCATCCAATGCCTTGCCGTTTGTGGGCAAAAAGGGAGCAGAGGAAAAGTCGGGTATAGGCCAAAAGAATGTGCAACAACGTCTGATGCTTCACTATGGTGAGAGCTATAACTTTGATATTGAACAAGATAATGGAACCTATAAGGTCAAGATTGAACTATGAAAGAGAAATACAATGTGGTCATCGTGGATGACGAGTTTTTGGCCCAAAAACTGTTGCAGGACTATGTCTCGAAGGTGGACTCGCTTGAAATTGTTGCCGTTTGCTCCAATGCTTTCGAGGCCATGAATGCCTTGAAAAACTATCAGGTTGACATCATGTTCCTCGACATTCAGATGCCTGACTTGACGGGTTTGGAACTGGTGAAGAGCTTGGAACACAAGCCGGCCATCATCTTCACCACGGCTTATTCGGAATATGCCGTCGATGCGTTCAACCTCTCGGTGGTCGACTATCTTTTGAAGCCTTTTGACTTTCCACGATTCTTCCAAGCCGTCTGCAAGGCCATTGGCAGCGACCAGCCTGTGGTGAGCACCGTAGACAAACCGCGTGACAGCGTCAGCCGTTCCAACGACTTCATCACAGTCAAAGCAGACTATAAGCTCTATAAGATCAATTATGATGATTTGCTCTTTATCGAAGGTCAACACGAGTATGTGACTTTCCATACCACCCAGCGTCGCATCACCGCTTTGTTCGCATTGAAGGACTTGGAGGAAATTTTGCCCAAGGACAAGTTTGTCCGTGTCCATAAGTCGTATATCGTGTCTTTCAAGCATATCCAGGACTTGGACAAGTCGGATGTTACCGTTGCTGGCAACAAGGTGCCGGTAGGTGCCAGCTATCGTGATGAGCTTTTGGCGAGATTGCAGTAAAAAATTTCAAATTTTTGGCAAAGCAAAGAAAAAAATGTATATTTGCAGCCTAAACCAACTTTAAAAACAGAAAATTATGGGTAAATTTGAAATTAAAACAAGAAAGAACGGCGAATTCCAGTTCAATCTGAAGGCCACTAACGGCCAAGTCATCCTCACCAGCGAAGGCTATAAAACCAAGGCTTCGTGCCTCAACGGAGTGGAATCCGTAAAGAAAAACAGCCAAGACCAAAAGCGTTTCGAAATCAAGGAAGCCTCCAACGGCAAACCTTATTTCAACTTGATGGCCGCCAATGGTCAAGTCATCGGTTCGAGCCAGATGTATGCCAACCAAGTGAACATGAAGAATGGCATCGCATCGGTGATGAAGAACGCTCCCGAGGCTCCCATTGTCGATTTGACTGAAGAATAAGCATGGCTTGACTGAGAGTTTGAGAAAGGAACGGCGAGGAGTCGTTCCTTTTTTGAATGATTAACCTAAACAGATAGGAGGGAAGAACGATGAGGTGTCCAAAATGTGGAAGTAGGAATATCACAGTGGAAAGACGAGGCTTTAGCTGGAGAAATGGAATTCTCGGTTCGCTGTTCTTTGGCGACAACGGCTTTTTGGCAGGCTTTTTGGGCAGTAATAATCATGTTTGCGAATGTCAGCATTGCGGTTTTGAGTGGACAATTGAAGATTAGGTGAGGTTATTTCCGGTTTTTGTCACTTATATCTTGTTGTAATTCAGTGCATAAAATAAAAACATCAAAAAAAGTGACAAAAATCGCTTGCGGGTATCGGAAAAAAGCCTACTTTTGCACCGCAATTCAACGCCGAGGAGAGGTGGGTGAGTGGCTGAAACCAACAGTTTGCTAAACTGTCGTATCCAGCAATGGGTACCGGGGGTTCGAATCCCCCCTTCTCCGCGAAAGAAGGAAGACGATGAAGAATCGTCTTTTTTTTCGGGGTATGGCGCAGTCCGGCTAGCGCACCTGCTTTGGGAGCAGGGGGTCGAAGGTTCGAATCCTTTTGCCCCGACAAACTGAAAACGAGGGAGTTACGAAGATTCGTGACTCCCTTCTTTTTTGGCAAAAATCAGAATTTGCACTCAATTTGCACGCAAATTTTCATGATTCTTTGAAAAATATCGAAAAAAAATAGCCATGTCTTCCATAATAATTCCTATATTTGCAAGCTTAATTGTAAAATAGGTATCAAGGGCTATTCCTTGGCCATAAAACGAATTGAAATGGAAAACAACGAACAACTGACTCAAAACCCTGCCATTGAGGGAGGAATTGAGAATGAAACGACCACATCAAAGGCCGCAACGAAAGCCATTGATGGTAACGAGAAAAAGAAGATTGTCAAATTGATCCAGCCCAGTATCTTGCCTGGCAAGGTGAAGGTTGAGGTGAACACCCTCGTGGCTGAAATGATTGCCGAGACAGCCCCTGTGGCCGACGAGGTGATGCCCGAGATGGTGGATGCTGCCGAACCTGATGAGGATGAACTGGTGGAAGACAATGCCGACTTGGACGGTCTCAACAAACTGCAACTTGTGGAGATGCTCGAGGAACTCGTGCAAGACTCCGATGTCCAAAACATCAAGGACAAAGTTGCGGCTATTCGTCTCCATTTCAATAAGTTGAACAAGGAAGACATGGACAACGAACTCGACCAATTCCTCCAAGGCGGTGGTGAAGCCGAGAGCTTCCAACATGTTGAAGACCCCATCGAACAGCGTTTCAATGCTGCCTTTGGCATTTTCAAGGCCAACCGTGCCAAGCAAAACGAGGACATGGAGAAGCAAAAGGTTGAGAACCTGGCCAAAAAGCAAGCCATTCTCGATGAGCTGAAGGAAATCATCGCTTCAGATGACTCCCTGAAGAAGACTTACGATGACTTCCGTGCCTTGCAAGACCGCTGGAAGGAGATTGGCCCTGTTCCGGCTGCCGAGAACTCCAACCTTTGGAACAACTACCACTTCCTGGTGGAGAAGTTCTTCGACAAGGTCAGAATCGGACGCGAACTCCGTGACCTCGACATGAAGAAGAACCTCGATGCCAAGATCGAGCTCTGCGAGAAAGCTGAGGAACTGCTTGATGAGAAGTCAATCACCAAGGCTTTCAAGGCTTTACAGAAGCTTCATGAAGATTGGAAGGAAGTAGGTCCCGTGCCTCAAGACAAGAAGGATGAGATTTGGGAGCGCTTCAAGGCTGCTACTGACAAGATCAACCAAATCCGCCGTGAGCATTATGCCCAGATTGAGGAAGAACAAACGGGTAACCTCGAAGCCAAGAAGGCTTTGTGCGAGAAGGCTGAGGAGTTGATTGCCGAAGACTACACGAGCGTCAATGCTTGGCAGAAGAAGTCGGACGAGCTCTCCGAAATCTTTGGTGTTTGGAAGACCATTGGTCCTGCCAGCAAGAAAGACAACGAGGAGATCTGGCAACGCTTCCGTGGCACGATGGATGCTTTCTTCGCCAAGAAGAAGGAATTCTTCGCTACGTTGAAGGATAGGCAGACCGAAAACCTCGAGCGCAAGACCCAACTCTGCATCGAGGCTGAGGCTCTGATGGAGTCGACCGATTGGAAGAACGCCACCGAGCAGATCAAGAAGTTGCAAGAAGAGTGGAAGACCATCGGTCCCGTGCCGAAGCGTCATACCGACAAGATTTGGAAGCGTTTCCGCGCCGCTTGCGACACCTTCTTCAACCGCAAGAACGAACACTTCAGCGGTCGCCGCACCGAAGAGGAAGCCAACCTTGCTGCAAAGAAGGCTTTGATTGAAGAAATCAAGGCTTTTGAAATCGGCCCGAGCCGCAACGAGAACATGGAAGCCATCAAGGCCTTCCAGAAGCGTTGGATTGAAATCGGCTATGTACCGATGAAGTACAAGGATGCCATCAACAAGGAGTATCGTGAACTTATCGACGGTTTCTTCGACACGATGCGCAAGAACCAGAACGAGGCTTCGACCAACGAGTTCCGCGAGATGATGGAAGGCTGGAGGGACGACCCGAATGCCAACGACCGTGTACGCCGCGAGCGCAACACCTTGCAGACCCGCATTCAGAAGCTGCGCGACGAAATTGCTGCCATGGAGAACAACATCGGTTTCTTCTCCAACAGCAAAAACTCAGAGCTGATGCGTGCCGAGTATGAGAAGAAGATCAACAAGGCCAAGGAAGACCTCAAGGTTCTTGAAGCCAAGCTGAAGATTGCTGAGGAATGATTCCTAGCCATTAAGCAATGAAAAAGCACCTCGAACCGAGGTGCTTTTTTTGTGTGTTCTGCTGTAGAGACGGTGTGCACACCGTCTTTACGATTTGTGCAGGTAGGTAAATAACGAAAAAAAAAGAGGTCAAACGACCTCTTTTTTTCGTTGTACGAATCAACGATGTGATTAGAAGCTATACTTCAGACCGAACATCAGAGACCAGCATTGGTTGGCGTTGGTTTCGTCGTATCTGTCATAGGTGGAGGTAGGATACTCACCATCGACCTTATTCATCGAGAACACAGGAGTGTTGTTTTCGATGTGGTCAACCTTCAGAGGAGTGACAGCATAGGTATCGAAGGCACCGTAGCAGCTGTACTTGGTGAGGCCCCATGAAGAGTTAATCATGTTGAGAACATTACCGGCGTTGACGCTGAGCTCGAAGCAATGTGTAGTCTTGCCATAGGTCTTCTTGAAGGTCTTGGCAATACGAGCATCAAGTAGGTGCTTCCAAGGTGAGCGGCCAGCATAAGCCTCTGCATATTTTCCTTTGTGGGTGCTCAGATACGGGTCGTTATCCATGAAGGCCTTGAAGGCATTCATATCTTCAACACTTACCCACTTGAGGTCGTTGACGTCGTTAGGAATGTACATGAGGTCGGTGCTGATGCCGTCGCCGTTCATGTCGTTGGAGTAGAAGTAGCTATAACCACCAGCCGAGAAGGCAGTGTAGAACAAGTTGATTCTGACGCCGTCGCCATCGAAGAGGGCTGGGAACATGTAACCGACAGAAGCGGTGACCTTGTCAGGAATGACATATTGGCTACGTTGCAGGCCGACGAAGGTAGGACCATCGATGCTGTAGAGGCCAGAGTAGGCTGATGTGGCGGCGCTGCCGGGCATGCCAGAGATTTCCTTGCTCTCAGTGTGGGTGTAGGCGGCACTGAGGTTGAAGTTCTTGAAAGGAGTGGTGTTGATGGCGGCGTTGATGGTATAGCCATAACCTTCTTTCGAATTGGTGAGGACATAGGCATTTTGAGCACCGTATTTGTAGTTCGGGTTGCCTTCTTCATCAACGAGGAGAGCGTAGTTGACGCGCTTGTCGGGACCGTTGAAACGAACATTGTCACCAGCATTGGCAATCATGTCATACTTGAGGTTCCAGTCAACGAGGCGGACACCATAGATGGTCTTGTTGAACATACCTTCCACAGTGAAGGTCAAAGGGAACGAAACCGGGACATCCCAGTCGAAACCTAGCATTGACTTCCAGATTTGAGGCATTCTGAAATTAGGATCGACACCGTTGAAGCTGGAACCAATACCGGCTAATGTGCCGTTTTCAGGAGTGACTGTGGTGGGAAGGTTGAGTATCTGGACGGCTTGGTTGACGTCGGTGACATAGGTGCCGTTGACATTCAAGGCATTCAATGCAGCCTCAACCTCTGGCGTATAAACGACAGTGTTGTTGTCCTTGTCAATGGATCCGCTGAATACGAAGCTGCTTTGGATCATACCAGCGTTTTGAGGCATGTTGGTGAAGAATACCAAAGGCAGACGGCCTTGGAAGAGACCGCTACCACCACGGATGGTGAAGTTGTCGGTGACATCCCAGTTGAAGCCGATACGAGGTGAAACCTGGACGCGATTGGTGGGCCATTGTCCAGTATTGATGACATTGCCTCCCATGTTGTATTCAAGAAGTGCGTTGTTGGTCATCAGCTGTGAGTTGTCGAAGAACAATCCGTCGGCACGAACACCAAAGTTCAGCTTGAAGTTGTCCGTGATGTTCCAGTCATCCTGTGCATAGGCACCGAATTGGTTATAGGTGATTTCGCCGCGAGGGTTGGCTTCGCCGTTGTTACCCACGGTGACAACATAGCTCAAAGGCATGGCACCGGTCAGGAAGTCCTCGGCGCTGGCGAAACGATAGTAACCCGTACCATTACGCATGTAGGAGTTGCTTGCAGTTTGGCGTTCCCAGTTGACACCGGCAGTGATCTTGTGGTTGCCCGTGTAGTAGGTCACGTTATCTGTGGCATTGAACACCTTGTTCTTCACACCGTTATTGTAGGTGAAGAGTTCATAACCAAAGCTGGTGAAAGGAATGAAGTTGCCAGTTTCTTCAAAGTCATCGTAACCACTCATGATGTCGATGTGGGGGAAAATCTTTGAGTTGGAACCACGAACGTCTTGGATATCTGTATAAGTGAAGATGAATTGGTTGCTCACTTGAGTTGAGAAGCGGCTGTTCAATTCAGTGGCGAAGGACATCACATCGTTGCGCATGGAATACATGTTGTTCGAGAAGGGGAAAGCATTTTCTCCAGAACGGTTGTAGGCTCTGTTGCGGAATTTGTCGTCGCAAGAGTTGCCGTTCGGGGCGTTCCATAGGGTGTTACCCGTCTTGTTGAAACGGAACATCAATTTGTTGTTGTCGTTAATGTTCCAGTCGATACGAGCCAACAGCTTCAGGTTGTTGTTACCACCAGGATAGTTGGTGTAGGAACCAGCATCGTAGCCATAGTCGTTTTTCAGCTTGTCGTAAATCTCGTCGAGAACTGAAGCACTGGCTGCGTCAGGACGATATTTGATAACTTCTGAAGGCTCTTCCGTTCTTTCAGCGTTGAGGAAGAAGAACAATTTGTCTTTCACGATGGGACCACCGACAGTAGCACCATAGGTCCAAGTGCTTTCTTCTGGACGAACGCCGAGGTTTTCACCCAACAGTCTGTTGCCACGGAAGGTCTGGTTGGTGTAGTACGTATAAGCCGAACCATGGAATTGGTTGGTACCTGACTTGGTGATGGCGTTGATGCCGCCACCGACGAAGTTGGATTGACGGACGTCGAAAGGAGCAACCACGACCTGGACTTCTTCAATAGCATCCACGGAAATGGGGGTGCCACCGCCGGGGAGGTTGCTGCTCAGACCGAAGTTGTTGTTGAAGTTGGCACCATCAACGGTGAAGTTGGTGGAACGACCGTCGCTACCGGCAAAGCTCATATTGTTTGCGTATGGCGACACCTTGACAACATCAACGATGCTGCGGGTGATAGTAGGCAGGACGGCGATTTCCTCTGAATTAACAGTTGTTGAGGTGGAGTTGTAAACAGGTTTTTCAGCTTCGCCTGAAACAACAATCTCGCCAAGCTCATTCGCCTTGCTATCAAGCGTGAAGTCAGCACGATAGGTTTCACCCAACTTCAAAGTGACGTTTTCGGACTTTGAAGTGGCGTAGCCCACATAGCGGACCTCGATAGTGTAAGGACCACCGACTCTCATGCCTTGCATGGTGTAGCGGCCTTCACTGTTGGAGATGGTAAAATAAGAGCTACCGGATGGGATGTGGGTAGCAATGACGGTAGCACCCGGAAGCGGGCCCTTTTCGTCAACAATCTTACCACTGATACTAGAAGTTGTCACTTGTGCCATCATTGCAACGGAGGCAATCATAGCCAGGAAAAAAGTAAGTAACTTTTTCATAGATAATGATTTAATGTTAATAATTAAGTTGATTGTATTCGTGTTTCAAAACTCGTTTTCATTTTGTCCACTCCATAAGACCGTGCAAAGATAAGGCATTCCTTTGAATTGCCAAACCAATCTTTCCCAAACATTTTTCGATTTTTTTGAAAAGAAATCAACAAGGTTTGTTCATTACTTATAATCCTTTGATTATGATGGGATTGAAAGAAAATCTAAAACGATTTCTCGGGGTTCTTTTTACACCTTATTTATAATATTGGGTCGACTTTCAGGTGGTTTCATTTTTTTTCACTATTTTTGAAGCCCCAAACTAAAAACTACCATGAGAAGGATTGCAATATTTGCCATGTTGGCCGCCATGATTTGTTTTACTGCTTGTGATGACACTGTCTCGAAGCAGTACAAGGCTATGGAAGAGGAAATCTCATCCATTGAAAACCAAATTAATACCATCGAGGATTGCGACGAACTTCAAATGATGAACATCGCCATCCTCGGCCTGCGCTCCGATATGGACAACTACCGTCAGGATCCGGAATCGGAGATGACCGACACGGAAATCGGACAGCTGGATGACATGATTGACAAACTTAATGCCACATGGAGAGGCAAATGGGCTTCGCTCAATTGTGAGGAGGTCATTTCTAGCGATGTTCTCGACACCTCGGGTGAGGAAGTCGGCGACTTCGATTAGTATGTGTTGTAAGTTGAACTTTTTTGCTATCTTTGCATTATCAAAATTCTACCGTTATGGCTTTCTTTTATCGACATAATCCAAAGAAATTCAACTACATACCGCGCTATTACAATCCTGAAGAACAGGCTTGGGAAGAGAAAAAGGCTGCTGCCGGTCTCGATTCCAAGTTGACCCATGAGGAACAGCTCCGTGCCCAGATGCGGAGTAAATGGGGCGCCAAGAAGGATGAGGAGACCAAAGAAGAGCAACGAGCTAAACTGATTCGAAGAATCGTGTTGGGGGTGTTTGTGGTGCTTCTGTTCTATTTTGTCTTCTGTACACCGCTGATGCAGACAATTGTCGGTGGTCTGATGGGAAAATAAGGTATGTTGGATGTCATCAAGTTGCTGCCCGACAGCGTCGCCAACCAGATTGCGGCGGGCGAGGTGATCCAGCGTCCTGCATCAGCAGTCAAAGAGCTGATGGAGAACGCTTTGGATGCCGGTGCCACCCAGATTGATTTGGTGGTGAAAGACGCTGGCAAGTCGATGATTATGGTTGTCGACAATGGCTGTGGTATGTCGGAAACCGATGCCCGACTGTGCTTCGAGCGGCACGCCACCTCCAAAATCAGCAAAGCAGAAGACTTGTTCGCCATTCGTACCATGGGCTTCCGTGGCGAGGCATTGGCCAGTATTGCGGCTATCGCCCAGGTGGAGCTGAAATCGAGGCGTAAGGAGGATGAAGTAGGGGTGAAGATTGTCAACGAGGGCTCGGTCGTTAAGGAACAGACTCTCGTGCCAATGCAATCTGGTACTACCTTCACGGTAAAGAACCTTTTTTTCAATGTGCCTGCTCGACGCAACTTCCTCAAATCGCCTCAAGCTGAGATGCGGCATATTATTGAGGAATTCACTCGGGTCACATTGATGCATCCGGAAATCGGCTTTACACTCAATAGCGACGGCAAGGAAGTCTATCATTTGTATCCAGGCAACCTCAAACAACGCATCATGGGCTTGTTTGGGAGCAACTATGAGGAAAAACTATTGCCCGTCCGTCAAGAGGCCGAACGTGTGCGCATTGATGGCTACATCGTCAAGGCGGAATATGCGAAGAAGACTCGTGGCGAGCAGTATTTCTTTGTGAATAAGCGCTTTATCAAGCATGCCTATCTGCATCATGCCATCGAAAATGCGTTTATGGAGATGATTCCCAAGGACAGTTTCCCTGGCTATTTCCTGAATATTGAGGTGGATCCTGCCGACATCGACATCAACATCCACCCGACCAAGACCGAGGTCAACTTCTTGGATGTCAAGCTGGTGTATGCCATCCTTCACGCGGCTGTGCGTAAAGCCATTGGCCAGCACAATCTCTCGCCGATGATTGACTTCGATGAGTCGGCAGACCTGAACAATGACTTTGGCAAGGCTATGGGCATGGCTTCGCCTTTGGCCATTCCCAATATTCCTATCGACCCTAATTTCAATCCTTTCAGAAAGGAATCTGCACCGCGTGAGTCGCACTGGGAAGGGTCGTACCAGCCCCAGAGAAAAGAACCTGTAGGTGACTGGCGCTTGCTCTATGGTGAACGAACGGATTTGCCTTCTGAGACTTTGGTGCAGAAAGAGGAAGCTAAGCCGAATTGTCAGTATCTGCAAGTGAATCAGTCCTATATCGTCACGCCTGTGAAGTCGGGACTGATTGTCATCGACCAAAATTTGGCACATTCGAGGATACTCTTTGAGAAATACCTGAAAGAGCTGGAGAACCATAGCGGTGCCTCGCAGCAAGAGCTATTCCCACAGGCGCTGTCACTCAATGTGAACGACGCTTCTTTGCTGAAGGAGATGCTGCCTGAGTTGGAGAATCTCGGCTTTGTGTTGGAGCAGGCCAATCCAACCACCTTTATGATAAATGGCACACCATCCGATGCTTCGGGTTGCGACGCGGTGGCCTTGTTGGAGCAGGTTTTGGACAACTATAAAATCAACCGCACCGACTTGCAATTGGATCGGAAATTGAACCTCGCCAAGACCATGGCGGCGCAGCTCTCCATCAAGGCGCAGACAAGACTGTCGGAGATGGAGATGCAGAACCTTGTGGACCAATTGTTTGCCTGCAATGTGGCTGAGATTGCGCCCAACGGAAAGAAAATTTATGTGATTTTAAATATGGAGGATTATTTTAAATGAGTGAACAATACAGTCCAACGGGTTTTAGAGTACTGCCACCCGTTGTGAAACATTTGCTGATTATCAATGTTTTGCTTTATTTGGCCACCTTTACCATGAATCGGTTCCAAATCGACTTGACCGATTATTTGGGACTTCATTTTTTCAAGGCCAGCGATTTTAGGGCCTATCAGTTGATTACCTACATGTTCATGCATGGCAATTTTGAGCATTTGTTTTTCAACATGTTTGCCTTGTGGATGTTTGGTAATACGCTTGAGAACATTTGGGGCTCAAAGCGTTTCTTGTGGTTTTATATGCTATGTGGTATTGGTGCGGGATTGTGCCAAGAGGTGGTGCAATACATACAATATGTCACTACTTTAGCCCAATATGATAGTGTCAATTTTGGTGGCGGCCAAGTGATTTCCATGGCGAACTATTTGAACATGTTGAACACAGTGGGTGCCTCAGGTGCCATCTATGGTTTGTTGCTCGCATTCGGCATGATGTTTCCTAATTCGATGATTTACTTGTACTTCTTTGTCCCAATCAAGGCAAAGTGGTTTGTCATTGGGTATGCGGTCATCGAGTTGGTGAGTGGCTTTATCGGTGGAGGCAATGTGGCGCACTTTGCTCACTTGGGCGGCATGTTGTTTGGCTTGATTCTGATTTTGGTTTGGAAAAAGAAAGGAAGACTTTACGGTGACCAGATTTTCTAATGGATATGGTTATCAGCGACCGAATTTCGGTGGCGTGACGAAGGACTTGTTCAAGGAGAATCCTGTGCTGAAATGGCTCATCCTGGTCAATGTGGGCATCTGGATTATGGTGGCCTTCGCCAATCTTTTCCTTTGGCTCTACAAGTCGCCAGGAGCCAACCTTTTGGTGCGTTGGCTTTCGGTACCGGCCGATTGGACGGAGCTCATTAGAAGGCCTTGGACCGTAGTGACTTACATGTTCCTGCATGAACGTTTTTGGCATTTGTTTTTCAATGTGTGGATGCTTTGGTTTGGCGGAATGATCTTCACGCGTTTTTTGTCGCAAAAACAGTTGGCTTTGACGTATGGTTTGGGTGGCCTTGTGGGAGCTATATTCTTTATCTTGGCTTACAACTTGTTCCCTGTTTTTGAAACAGTGAAGTATACCGCTGTTGCCATGGGTGCCTCGGCTTCGGTGCTGGCCATTTTGGTGGCGGCTGCGACCTGCAAACCTGATTATGGGCTTAACCTCTTGTTATTCGGACAACTGAAGTTCAAGTGGTTGGCGATTGCCTTTGTGGTCATTGACTTGCTGAGCATCTCGGCGGAGAATCCTGGTGGTCATATTGCACATTTGGGTGGTGCCGTGTTCGGTTTTGTATATGGACTAATACTTAGGAAAAGCCTCGGACAACCTTCAGAGCCTAAGCGAAAAAGACGCAAGCCCAAAATGGAATATACACCATACGAGGAAATCCACGATGAACCACAAGTGCCGCGTTCGGATGAGGAATACAACCATCAAAAGGCTGAAAGAGAACGCGATGTGGATGCCATTTTGGACAAGATTGCCAAGGACGGCTACGCTAGTTTGACAGCGGAGGAAAAAGAGTTTTTGTTTAAAAACAGCAGATGATATGTTGAGACAGGAGAAAAAAGAAAGGTCGTTTTTCGGTAAGATGATGGTCTTCATCTTGGCTGTTCTGGCTTTCTTGGGATTGGTGGCCATGGCCTTGAGTGTTATCAATGCCTACATCAATCCGCAGCATTTCATCTGGACCACGGTCTTTGGTTTGGCATTTTGGGTGATTCTTATCTATAATGTAGTGGTTTTCTTATTCTTGCTTTTGCTTTGGTCGAACAAGATTTGGATTTCGGTTTTGGCTTTGCTTGTCGCCATCCCAGGCATTAGCAAGTCGTTTTCTTTCGGTTCGAAGGAAAAGGCTGATAACAGCATCAGGATCATGAGCTACAATTTGCATCAATTCATTATTGTTGATAATGAGATGGATAAGGAAGAGCTTACCAATCGTTTGATGGACATGGTTCGCGAACAGGCTCCTGATATTTTGTGCTGTCAAGAATTTGGGTATTTCAAAACGGGTAAGACGCGTCCGCAAGGGATTGAAGCTTTTGCAGAGAATGTTGGCTTCCAATATGTTTATTACAATCGTAAGAGCAATTATGCGGGCAATGTCATCTTTTCAAAGTATCCAATTGCCAAGGTTGCAGAGGATTCGGGTTTCGGCCAGGAAAACACCTACGGTGTGATGGTTTCGGTTGACGCTGGAGAGAAGGGCAAGTTCCATGTCGCCAATGTGCATTTGCTTTCATATAAAATCACGGACAGTGAGATTGACATTATGATGAACTCCTCTGAAAGGAAAAATAACCTTGATACGATAGGAAAGAAGGTGCTGCACAAGTTGAATTATGCTTTTCAGAGGCGAAGTGATGAGCTAAAAAAGGTCCTGGACGGGATGCCTCCCGTTGGCGGACCGATTATCGTTTGTGGTGATTTCAATGAACCTCCGCTATCCTATAACTATCGGCAGATGCAAAAGGCTGGCTTTGTGGACACTTTTACCAAGGTGGGATTTGGCATCAAACCGACTTACGCAGGCAAATTGCCATTGCTGCGTATCGACTATATTTGGGCTAATGACGGTATTAAACCGCTTGATTTTGAACGGTATAAATACAAGGCTTCGGATCATTATCCGATTATATTAGATTTTGCAATTCAATAACATTTGATATTTATCGGCTGCCACGGTGTGACAGCCCTACAACCGAACAACTGAATAATTGAATAACTGAACAACTAACAACTGATAAAAAAATGACCTTAATTAAATCCATATCCGGCATTCGTGGCACCATTGGCGGCCAGCCGGGCGACAATCTCACGCCAATCGACATGGTGAAATTCACCGCTGCATTCGTCAAATTCGTGCAACACCATAAAGGGGTGAAACACCCCAAGGTTGTGGTGGGTCGCGATGCCCGCCTATCAGGCTTCCTTGTGAATCAGGTGGTTTGCGGTACCTTGCAGGCCATGGGCGCCGATGTGCTTGACATCGGTTTGAGCACCACGCCTACGACCGAAATCGCCGTGACAGGCCTGAAAGCAGATGCGGGTATCATCCTCACGGCCAGCCATAACCCCGCCCAGTGGAATGCTTTGAAGCTCCTCAACGAAAAGGGCGAGTTCATCTCTGCCGCCGAAGGCGCTTGGCTGCTCGATGTGGCCGCCAAGGATGATTTCGATTTTGTCCCGATTGAGGAAATCGGTAGCTATCAACAGATTGACGGTTGGATGGACAAGCATGTCGACATGGTGTGCCAATTGCCTTTGGTCAACAAAGAGGTGATTACGAAGGCCAACTTCAAGGTGGCTGTGGATGCAGTCAACTCGACAGGTGGCATTGCCATCCCGAAGATGCTGCGCGCTTTGGGTGTTAAGGAAGTGCTCGAACTCAACTGCGAGCCTACGGGTAAGTTTGCCCATACTCCAGAGCCTTTGGCACAAAACCTCACCGATATTTGCCGCTATGTCAAAGAGCAGGGCTGTGATTTCGGTGTTGTGGTTGACCCCGATGTCGACCGTCTCGTTTTTGTCAAGGAGGACGGAGAACTGTTTGGCGAGGAATACACCTTGGTCTCGGTAGCCGATTTCATCCTGAAGCACACGCCAGGCCCGACTGTGAGCAACTTGTCGTCGACTAGAGCTTTGCGTGATGTCACTCAAAAGCATGGACAGCAATATTATGCTGCTGCCGTAGGTGAGGTCAATGTGGTGGAAAAAATGAAAGAAGTGGGTGCTGTCATCGGCGGCGAAGGCAATGGAGGTGTCATCTATCCTGAGTTGCACTATGGTCGCGATGCCCTTGTCGGCACGGCTTTGTTCCTGACCCAACTGGCCGAGAAGAAGGTAAAATGCTCCGAGTTGAAGCAAACCTATCCGTTGTATGTGATGTCGAAGAACAAGATTCAACTTACGCCTACGACTGATGTGGATGGCATTCTGGCCAAGTTCGCCGAGAAGTTCAAGAACGAGCAGGTGACAACTATCGATGGTGTGAAGATCGACTTTGAGGAAGGCTGGGTGCATTTGCGCAAGTCGAACACCGAGCCGATTATTCGTATCTATTCGGAAGGCAAGACCGAGGCTGAAGCAGAGCGTTTCGCCAATATGATTTTGGAAGAAGCGAAAAAGATGGTATAATAAATCGGCGTTTCGACAGGCTCAACGACCTTGGCTTTTGCAGGTCCCTGAGCCTGTCGAAGGGCCGTACTAATAGTTAATGCTATGAAACGAGGATTTGGAAGCGACAACCATTCTGGCGTATGCCCTGAGGTTTTGGAAGCCATCGCCCGTGTAAACAAGGATCATGCGGTGGCCTACGGCGATGATGAATATTGTGCCGCCACGGAAGCGAAGTTCCGTGAACAGTTTGGCGAGCAAGCGCGTGTCTTTTTCGCCTTCAACGGTACGGGATGCAACACCTTGTGTATCGATGCTATGGCCAACTCACATGAGGCTGTGGTATGTGCCGAGACCGCCCATATCAATGTGGATGAATGCGGTGCACCCCAACGCATCGTTGGCTGCCGTCTGCTGACGGTGGACACCCCTGACGGCAAGCTGACCCCTGCTTTGATCAAGACCCGTCTGCACGGCTTCGGCTTCGAGCATCATTCACAGCCTAAGGTGATTTCAATCACCCAGCCGACTGAGTTGGGGACATTGTACACCTTGGATGAAATTAAAGCCATCGTTGGCTTGGCAAGGGAATACAATATGTATGTGCACATTGACGGTGCCCGTTTGGGCAATGCCGCCGTGGCTTTGGGTTGCACCTTCAAGGAGATGACCACCGATCTTGGTGTGGATGCCGTTTCCTTTGGTGGCACCAAGAATGGCCTGATGATGGGGGAGGCGGTAGTGCTTCTCAATCCCGACATTTGTCCCGACTTCAAGTATCGTCGCAAGCAAGCTATGCAGCTCTGCTCCAAGATGCGCTTCATTGCCGCCCAATTCGATGCCTATTTTGAGAACGACCTATGGAAGCGTAATGCAGAACACAGCAACCACATGGCGCAGTTGCTCTACAAGGCGGTGAAAGACATCCCTGGCGTGAAGGTCGTCTATCCTGTGCAGGCCAATGGTGTATTTGCCCAGTTGCCTCGCAAAGTTTGGAAGGAGTTGCAGAACCACTATTTCTTCTACGACTGGGATGAGGATGCCGATGTGGTCCGTTGGATGTGCGCGTTTGACACGACGGAGGAGGATATTGAAAGGTTTGTGGGGCTGTTGAGTGAGATGATGAAAGGGTAATAGCTATTCATATCTTTTCAATGCTGAAATCAATTCGGCATGAATCTTTTCTTTTAAGGGAAGTGGTTCGATGACTTCCAATTCGTGTCCTTCTTTAAGGATGGCTTGTCGGAAATCGAAGGTTGGGGCGAGATAGTACTCAAAATCTGCGTATGTGTCGTTTTTGCATATTTCTTTTTGCGAGTGATGCAAGGGGAGTGTGCGCAGTAGGTTAGGCATATTGCAATAGGCTCGTAGAACAATGCGTTGTGTCGGGATTTCTTCACCGATGAACACGCCGAAGTAGTTTTTGAAATAAGATTCGGCATCGAAATCGGCGGCTAACTCGTATTGTGCCTCTGTTTCGGTAAGTTCGGTCATGCGGTCGAGGGCATAGATGGCTAATGCGCCGTTTTTCCTTTCGCTTTTTCCAAGTAGGTACCAGCGTTGGTGGAAAAGTTTCAGGCAATAGGGTTCGATGGAGGTCGTGTAGGGTTCGGAGTCGTTGAATTTCTGGTAGCCCATTTGAAGGGTGTGGTGGCATTTGATGGCGTTGATGATGGTTTCGAGGTGTTCGAGGCCAGCGGGGACATCTTCAAGCAGGAGTTGGTCCTTGATGGACAAACCATCGAGGAGGATGTTGTTGACGGTGAGTGTGCGTAGCATCCAGTTTTGGGTGGAATTGTCACGGAGTGCCTCGGGATTGCTGATGAAGTATTGGTGCTGGTTGTCGCACTCGATGCGGATGCCAAACATGTCGTCAATGGCTTGGCGAATGCGGTAGAAGGTGGTGCGGGATAAAGGTTTCCCATCGTTTAAATCGCTGTCGATCCATTGTTGACAGATGCGTTCGAGGCTGATTCGTTTGGCACGTTGTATGGTGTTGACAAGCCATGTGTACTGTCTGAAAGTGTCGGTGTTTCTCATAATCCGTTGTATTTGGGGGACAAAATTAGAAAAAAATCATAGGTGTTTCATGTTTTGAAACAGAAGGGTTGTATTTTTGGCGCGTGTAACCTTATTAATTAAATTAGGTTTGAAAAGTGATGGGATTTGAGTAAAAAAGACAAGGAAAAAGGACAATAAAATAGCCCTACGGAGTACGCAGGGCTCAGAACTCTTCGGCTTATAGCCTTATTGTGAAAAGTCTTGCATTCTTGTATTGATGGTGCAAAAATAGTATTTATTAGAATTCAAATGAAAAAAGTGGTAATTATTTTATTGCTGTCCGCTAAAAGTTAAAGAGTAGTAGAAGACGGGGTCGGAAAGCCAATAAATAGGCGATGGGGAAGGTTGCTAGGAAAAGTAAGCCCCCCT
>CACXXW010000023.1 GCA_902771635.1 uncultured Bacteroidia bacterium
TGCAGGTCTTTCCTGATGCTTAATGCTTCTGCGAGTTTCATAGGGAATGGATTTAACTCCGTTGATTCTTCGAATTTGGCGCAAAGATAAGAAAAAACTGGGAAAGGGGAACGTTCTAGCTTTGTGGTTTGTGGCCGCATTTTGTGCCCCAAACCTTGCGGGTTGAGAAAAATGTATTATTTTTGCAGCCAGAAATAAGTCAGGGATCAGGTATGACCTTCCGAAAGTCCGCGCGGTGGCCTATCGTTTCAGTGCGACTTACCTCCTGCATTCTGCGGCAACCCTACGGGTGGAAATCGGGATGAGAGAACACCGACAACAGGACTCTTTAGATTTCCATCCATTTTTTATGCCTTAATGACCGTGATGCAATACTGCACTTTATCGTTTGTCCGCCTTACTATGCCAACCATCAGTTTGACTTCGCCGACACCTGGTAGATTGTATCTCATCCACAAAAGTTTGTTGAATTGCTTCTGGTTCTTGTCTTTTGGTTTAGCTTTGACTTCGCGATACTTTTTCGCCATAGTCAAGATGGAATCCAATTGGAGTACCGCAAGAGTGGAGAGGTAACTTTTCGCAGCCTGATGGCTGGTCTCGTCAATTGAGACATACTTGATATTGATGTAGTCTTTTAATGCAAGGTTATACTTTTTTTGTGATGGGTTTTTCTTTTTCCAATCTTGATAGAATTGCCAAATGATTTGTTTCCTAATTTTGAAGTCTTCTTTGTTATTCCCTGTTGGAATCTCAACGTTTTTGTTCTTTTTTGTTTCCATATTTGCGGGTTTTAATTGTTTCACCCTGCAAAGGTGCAAACTCTGTCAAGACCAAGCTGTTGATTAAACGTTTGTAGTCGACTGTAGTCGTTTGTAGTCGTTTGCTGTCGGATAAATTATTGGTTTTTAGATTTTTATTAATTATTGTGTTATGGCAGCCATGTCATGCCGACGCGGGTCTGTGCGTGGGCGGGCATCTATGGCTGCGGTATCTATCCTTCCTTTTCTCTTGAAAGAAAAGTAAGCGAAAAGTTCAAGGCCGCCTCCATCGGACCTCCCCGCGTCTGTCTAAACGCCTGACTTTCAGGTCGCGGAGTACCTTCTCCGAAGGTAAACGACAAGCGCCGCTCTGTGAAAGTCAAGCGTTTAGCCATCCCTTGCGGGCGCTTCCCCGCCCGGCGGCCGTGCCTCCCCGCCCAACCCGGCTGGGTTTTGGCTTTCCCGCTCACGGCATACGGGCGTGAAACAACACTCCAACGGACAACGCCCTACCCTTTACCCTCATCGCGGGCTCAGACCCGCGATCTCTTACACCGCCAGAGGACTACACTCCTTGCTTTCGCTTCAATAGGCAGCAAGCAGCCCTGTCATGCCAATGTGGGTTCGTGCGATGGAGGGCATCTATGGCTGCGTCATCATTTCCTTAGATAACGAGAGTCCTTTTGTTGTCAGCAAGTATTTCTGCCGTGGATGGCGGGGCGTTTCGGGATAAAGCAGACAGACGAAACCTTCGGAAATGGCGGGATTCAAATGGTATTCTAGGAAGTTCTTCCGGTCTTTCAGGCCTTTAAACTCCATCATTTCTTTTATGCTTAATTCTTTAGTTCCAATAACCCGTACGAGTTGAATGATGTTTTCGTTCTTTGTATAGAACTTACTATTTGGATTTAATCGATTTACATGAGAGCTTGTGGGGGTGCTTGTGGGGGTACTTGTGGGGGTACTTGTGGGGGCCGCTGGTTCAGCCAGATTAGGCTGCACGCTCCATTCTTCCGTGGGGTGGACATGCAAATAGCGGTTGCGGAGGTCCCATTGCTCGCCGAGGAGTAGGTTACGGAAGAAACGTTCCAAATAGATAGGGGAGTAGTCGATGCCTTTCACGGCATTCTTGTAGTTGGCGCGGACAAGGGCGTTGCGGAAATACCATGAGTGTTTGGCAAACAGATCGTTCTCAACGTCAAAGCCTATCGAGCGCAGGTACTGTATGGTGAACACAGCCGTGGTGCGGGTGTTGCCTTCGCCGAAAGCGTGGATTTGCCAAAGTCCGGAGACGAAGCTGGCGATATGAGTGATAAGGTCGTCCTGTGCGAGACCTTTATAGCTGAACTCGCGTTCTTGCTTGATGTCGTAGTCCAATGCCCGGCGCAGGTCTTCCCAGTTCAGGTAATTCACTGTATCGCCTTCCAACACCCATTCCTTTTTGGTGATGTCGTAGTCGCGCAGTTGGCCGGCGTGTTTGAAGACGCCTTCAAAAATGCGGCGGTGCAGCGAGATAAAACCGTTGGCGGTGAAGTCGACCGTCTTAACTGAGAGTATCTTCTTGATGTTTCTCGATGCCTTGTCGGCTTCATTCTTATCTTCATCATGGGCTTCGCGCGCGGCCTTGCTTTCGTAATAGCTGTCGAGCAAGGTGTCGACCTGATCCATGGTAAGTTCGCCTTCGATGTTGCGGCGCGCCAAGTCGTTGAGGTACTCGGAGGTCGTAAGCCCATCGACGGCTTGCAGGCCGATGGCCGTACTCCAAGCATAGGCGGCCTCGCGCTGCGCGGGTTCCCCTTGTCGGATATACTCATCGAAGTCTATGTAATGATGCTCTTTGGCCATGGCGTGTCGTCGTGAATCAGGCTTCAAAGATACGAAATTTTGGTGGATTGTGGGTGGTTTTTTCTTGTTTTTATTCAAGGCTCAGCAGCCATGTCATGCCGACGTTGGCATGTGCGAGAGAGGGCATCTATGGCTGCGGTTTTGTCTCCATTGTCCGGCAATAAGGAAAGAAGAGGGTAGGCTTTCGCATACTCTAGGCAAGGTGTTGGCAAGGTGTTGGCAAGGTGTAGGCAAGGTGTAGGCATACTCTACCATACCCTTTGAGTATGGCTTGAGCGAAGGAAGAGCGAAAGAAGAGCGATAGAAGAGCGAAGGAAAGGCGAGAGAAGTGTATGGTGAGAAGCATTGATGCGAGTGTTTGGTGATTTGGGGTGTTTCATGGAGGATGGTTTTTGGGTATTGAACTTAGAAAAGATGAAAAAAGTAGCACTAAAATGAAAATAAATCAAATTTATTGTCTATTTTTGCAGGAAATCTACAAAATCAATAGTCAAATGATACTTAAAATTGAATTTGAAAACTTCTTCTCGATAAAAGATCGCATAAGAATTGATTTTCGGGCTGCCAACATCAACACAGCACTTGCCCGTGAACTTAGCCATAATGTAATGGAGTGGAAAGGTGTGCCTATACTCAAAACAATAGGATTGTTTGGCCCCAACGCCTCGGGCAAGTCGAATATTCTAAAGGCTATCGTTTTTTGTTGCAGAATGGTTTTGGATTCCCATCAATATAATGAGGGTAAGATATTCGATTTCGAACCTTTTAAGTTTGATGGTTGGCAGGAGAAGCCAAGTAAATTTCTTATTGATTTTGTCTGTGAGAATGTGGAATATGAGTATTCTTTTGAACTAACCCGTGAGCGCATCATCAGTGAGAGTTTGTATCATTATCCATTGGGTAGACGAGCAAAGATGTTCGAGCGGAAGGCCGGTGGTAAGTATAGTTTTGGCACGGGTATCATGGCAAAGCCCTCGGATGTGGCAGTCAACACCAGTGAGAAGAACCTCTTCCTTAGTCGAGCCAGTTCCATGAATCGCGAGTTTGCTCAAAAGCTCTATCGCTATTTCCTAAATCAGTTCCTACTTGGATTGGTGAATGTAAATGACATGGTGGTATTGGATAATTTCAACACCTATAAACCACTAATTCTCAAGGCACTTGAAATATGCGATACGGATATTACCGACATCGAGGCAAGGACAGAACAAGTTCCAGCCCCTGTTGTCGTTCCTGGCCATCAAGAACTGTCATATAGATTGGTCGACGTTCTTCGCTTTAAGACATTTCATCGTTATCAGAAGGATGTAATGTTTGACATGGACATGGAAGAGTCTAATGGAACAAGGAAACTATTCCAAATACTTATTCGACTTCTTGATGTGGTCAGAAACAAGAAAAGCATACTGATGGATGAATTTGACATGGGGCTACACACGCGTTTAGCCGATTTCGTTCTCGACTTGATCCATGCTTCAGAAAGCAGCCAGCTGTTGTTTACCTCACACAACACCAACCTTATTGATGTAAAAAGATTGAGACGTGACCAAATTGTGTTTGTCAACAAATCCGAAAATGGGGTTACGGAGGTTTATTCCTTATACGACTTCAAGGATTTCCGTGAAAACATGGATGCAGAGAAAGGCTATATACAAGGCCGTTTCGATGCTATACCTTATGTAGACTCGTCTGTTGAAAGTGTCCAACAATTGCTGGAGGGCTAATCATGGCAAGTAAAAGAGAAAAGGCTCCGTCGAAAAGAATGCGTAGAATTGCGCTCGTTATTTGTGAAGGCAAGACGGAAGAGAGCTATATCAACCTTCTGAAGAAATGGTATAAATCCCCCATAAGAATTGTGTCGCACATAGAAGGCACAAAGATTACGCAATCTTTGATCGACAATCGTACTCGAGAACTAAAAATCTCCCCATGGGATAAAGTGCAGTCTTTCCTTATGTACGACATGGATGTGCCTGCCGTCAATGAGAAACTGTTGAAATGCAAGGCAAACTTACTGCTGAGCAACCCATGTTTTGAACTTTGGTTACTCCTTCATATCGAAGAACAAAAGAATGAAATTAGCTCAGCCGCATTGATCAAAAAACTAAAGAAAAGCTCTTCTATCTGGAAAAGCTATGAGAAATCGACGTTTTCGGAGCCCCAACAGTCTTTTTTAAAAGACAACACAGACATAGCCGTTGGTAGAGCCAAGAAGCTGGAGGATTTTAAAAATCCATCAACCGGAATATACAAACTGGTTGAACTTTTGAAAAAATAATGGAATCAAAAATCGCGGAAAGGTGAATTACAAGACCACCTCACCATACCGTATTTGCTCCATTCCAAAGACATGGAAATCAAGGAAGGATTAGTCTATTTGCCGCTATATATGACAACGTTATTGTAAGCTGGCAAGCCAGACTGCTAAAACAAGGTGAAAGCTATAAAAAGGTCGAAGAGGTTGGAAGAATACACGAATCCTTCATCTTTGGTTTAACGGTTGATTGAGGCGATGGGAAAGTAACTTTTTTCGCCATAGTCTTAATCCTCAACTACAAATTATAGATTCCTTTGGTCTTCACAAACCATGTCATTACGACACAGGTGCATGGGGGAATGGATTCTACTTTTACGAGAAGGAGAAGTGTCGAAGCCGACAAACAAATTACTATTGAAACACAGTCACTTGCATATTAAACCTATTGTTGGCGGGAGCTTTGAGTTGTCCTTGTGGGATTTTTATGTATTTTTGCATTTCTGTATATTCTAGCATTAATACAAATAACTAAGTGAAGATGAAGTTGTATTAGTATTTGTGGGTATAGAGCAAACCAATTATGAAGCAATATAATATAGACAGACTATTAAAAGAAGAGATTTTTGGAGGTCGACTCATTGCTCCTATGAGACAATGGCTTCAATTGCACGGAATAGATACAAAGAAGTATGATTATAATGCAGACATAGCTGTCATTACCCATTATTTGCAGAATAAGGAGTATCCTGAGGGGAACCTTTATCAAGAAGAAGCCTTGCCTATTATGGAAAGGTATTATTGGGCGACACATACAGGGTTAGGAGAAGAAACTAATGTTGAGCAAACCCAAATTGAAAACTTGTTTTCCGAAATATTTGACACTCCTGTTTATAAGCAACATGTAGGCAATAACGATTTTACTTTTGTGGATTTGTTTGCTGGTATAGGTGGCTTCCGTATTGCGCTTGAACAATTGGGAGGACGATGCGTATTTGCATCTGAATTTGACAAGAGTGCTCAAAAATGCTATGGTATGAATCACGGAGTTGTTCCGTTTGGGAATATAACGTTGCAAGAAAACAAAGATCGAATACCTGAAAATGTAGATGTGTTATGTGCAGGTTTTCCTTGTCAACCATTCTCAATGGCAGGGTTGCGTAGAGGCTTTGCAGATGAATCGAAAGGGACGTTGTTCTATGATTTACGTGACATTATTGAGGCTAAACAACCTCATATCATTCTTTTGGAAAATGTTCAAGGATTGTTGTCTATTCATAACAAAGACGAAGAAGGAAATCGCTTACCTGGAAAAACAATTGACACAATTCTAAACATTCTTCGAGACGAACTCCACTATTATGTTCCAGATCCTCAAATATTGAACGCAAAGCATTTTGGTGTTCCACAAAACAGAAATCGTGTGTTTATTGTTGGTTTTAGAGATGAAGATGCCGCAAATTTTGAGTATCCCACTGGTGAAGGTATTCAGGATGTTCATTTTGGCGAAATAAGAGAACGTGGTATTATCCCAAGTAAATACTATATGTCTGAAAGGTATTGGCAAACATTGTTAAGACACAAGGAAACTCAAAAAAGCAAAGGCCGTGGATTTGGATATAGGATTATAAGAGATGATGATTTTGGACACACTTTAATGGTTGGAGGTATGGGGTTAGAAAGGAATTTAGTGTTTGACCCAAACAATCCTGATGTTAATGCAACCTTTGACCGGCGCGGAGAACTAAACCACGATCATATCCGCGTTTTAACGGAGCGCGAATGTGCACGTATGCAAGGATTCCCTGAGTATTTTGAAATATGCGAAGGCAAATCTTCCCATTATAAGCAATTCGGGAATTCAGTGGCTATTCCTGTGATAAAAGAAGTCGCAAGGACTTTGTTAGATTATGTAGGCATTGAATATGAGGAAATTGAATAAATTTTTTGTACTATATTTTGAATATGTAATGCATATTGTGTAAATATTATTGCTATTTTTGTAATATTATTGATTATTTCAAAAATATTTGTATTTTTGCCGCAATATTTACATGAAATAAAATTGTGGCAAATGGAAAAAACAGAAAAACGAAAAAGATTTGAAAAAGTTGCTGGAAACAGGGTGCAAAGGATATTGGACACCCTACAATTACTGAAGAATTGTTCCAATCGGAATAATTATGAATACTCGGAAGCAGATGTTGAGCAAATGATTTCTGAGATATCTAAAACTTTAAAAGATGTGCGCGCTGCATATACTGGGGAATTGAACAAAGTTAACAAACAAGGATTCACTTTTAAATAATAAACTTATGGGCAATTCAAGTTTAAAATGGTATTTTCCGAAAGCCGAAAATGTATCTGGACGTGGGGAGAATGAACCTCAAAAAGAATTGTTTCCTGGGGATGTTTATCAGACTATGATTAGGGAATCTATACAAAACTCATTGGACCATCCTAATCAGAAAGTATCCAAGCCTGTTCGTGTTGAGTATAAACTTTATAAGTGTTCAACAGATGATTATGATTATTTGAAGGATGATTTGCGTGAACACATTCAGTCTTGTTTTAATCTTTCTCAAGCTGATAAGTTTAAACGAATGCTAGAAGTATTAAGCCTTCCAAGTTTTTATATGCTAGAGGTCTCTGATTATAATACCATCGGTATGGACTATGATTATGACACGGACAGTGGAAGGTTTAAAAAATTTGTACGTTATACTGGTGACCCAAATAAAATTGCAGGTGCTGGCGGGTCACATGGTTATGGGAAAATTACATATTTCTCCGTTTCGGAAATTAATACAATCATTGTATCTTCAGAGACACTTGATAAAATGTGTACATTTGAAGGAGTGTCGAGATTGGCTACTCATCCTGCAGAACAGCCTCGTTGGTCATATTACGACACAGGTTTTCTTGATAAAGGTGATGGAGTGCCTATTCAATATAATAAAGAAACTGTTTGTGCGATAGTTCCTGATATTTTTCGTAGGCCAGAATCAGGCACGACAGTTTATATACCTTTTGTCAATATTGATGAAACCAACAAAGACAGTGTGTTCAAGATGTGCTGCGAGGCAGTTCTTCGTAATTTTTTTGCCGCAATAAACGATGGGAGGCTTGAAGTGCTTATCAATTTTTCCGATGGTGAGTTATTCGCTAATACCTATCTATTTGAATGCACTAAAGATAATATTGAGGATGTATTTTCCACGCGTTTCTTTAATAATCCACCATACGACAAAGTTAGAACGAGCTTCTTTGATAAATTCAATCCTCATCCCTATTGGCTAGCATATCGAAATAATGAAGTTACGATTACCGATGAATCTAAAGAAGAGGCTGAAGAAATGTGTGTGGGAAAGAAATATATTTGTTTTAGAAAGGATTTGCCAATAATTGGAAAAACTTCATTATTTGTGAACGTAGATTTAGATAAAGGCAACGATTTGGTTTTATTTATGCGCTGTCCTCGCATGGTGGTAGGTGTTCAACACAACGATTCAAGTCGTGGTTATTCTGCTGTGTTTTTATGTGATGATAATAGACCTGGTAAAGGAAATGAGTTGTTGCGAAACATGGAAGATGCGGCTCACAGGACATGGAGTAAAAAGCAATTAAAAATCGACAAACGTCCACAGGAGAAAATAGATCAAGCAGGTCGTATTGAAGATGAAATGAGGGGGTTTATACATTGGTGCCTAGATGTTGTTTTTCCGACCAACCAAACAGATTCAGACGATGTTGAACTTGAGGATTTCACTGTGCCGCTGATTTCAGATAGCGAGACGTCAAATCCTTTAATAGGAAGCCTTATCAACACATTGGGAAATGATGATGAGGTTACAGGAGCACCAGCTGATATTCATGCTGGTCCATCAGTTTCTCCAAAGAAGTCCACATACGTAGGGAAAGCTCAAGTAGCTGTTCCAAAGAAAGTGGATAATACAAATACAGAAACAGACATATCTGGCGGGCCAAAATGGAATCAACCAGTAAAACCCAATCCGAAGCCCAAACCCAAACCAGATGGTGATGATTATTATGAAGAAACTCCCAATGGGAAAGAAAAAATAGTTCGTATGAAGTTCCCTGTGAGATATCGTATTTTCTCTGATGATGAAGGAGATGGTAAGACTTTGTATACTCTAATCATTCACTCTCCCCAACAGGAAGAAAAAACATATTTAACTTTAACACCAGTTGGTGAGACGGATGATAAGAGCTGTAATGTGCATATACAATCATCCTCTGTTGGAAACTATCGCGAGAATGAAATAATAGGTGTTCCTTTAGTCGAAGGGAAGAATGTTATTACGTTTAGAGTAGACAATGCTGGGGAGTATGCTTTCACTCTGCTAGCTGAACATGATGTAACTATAAAAGAATAGAAACCATGAGAATCGACAATGTTTCTTTGCCTTATCCTGTTTTGGGAATAAGCGATGATATCAAACCAACTTTGGAAGAAACTGGGTGTGCAAATCCAGACATTTCAATAATAGAGGAAGGAAACAACTTCCGCGTTTTGGTAGTTCTCAAATTGGAAAATATGGATATTTTCAGTTATATACAGGATGATTATGCAGAGTTCTCTATAGAGGTATCCTGCCATTCAACAATGTTCCGAAAATGTATATCATCACCGACTCCTAAGTTTGATTTCACTGTTGCAAAAAGCTTATTAAATGGGAAAATGGACTTTGAGAGTTTTGTAATCGCTAAGAAAGATATTCGGAACTATAAAAACGAAGGACTAAACTCAGATTATGAAGGGCATATTATAAATCTGCACAAGGGTGATTTACTTGTTGCTTACAGAAAATGCTCCATCCCTTTAAATCTTGACCTTCGTAACGTTCGAAACATGAAGTCTTTTATGACCGTTCAAAAAAATAATCGTGCAATAGAACATTCTGTTACATACGATTTGGATTCGCCAAAAATTTTGATTTTATTGCCAGAAGAGATGATGATTGAATATAATAAAAAACCAGCAAACTCCTCTGAAAACGAAGAACGTAAAAGTATTTTGAAAGCTTCCTTGTTCGTTCAAGCATTGACATACGCTTTATTGAATTACCAAAAGTATAGAGATAAAGATTATATGTGGGTTAATGCGTTAAACTATCGGATGAAGGAGCCAGACATAAAAGATTTTTGTGTTGATATCATTAACAATGAATCAAATATACTAGAATCACAAAACATAGATGATTTGTTTAAACTGGCACATATGATGTTAAATCAGCCTTATTTAGGTATGCTGAAGCAAATAAGCGCAAGTGAAAACTATGTTGGAAATATTTTAACTGAGGAATAATTATGGAAAACAAGCAAGCATTATTTAAAGAGGACTTTTGCAACACATTACGCCTTAATTTAAAAGCTGGTCAATCCATCTTGAATTACACACAAAGAGGTGAGAAATTTGAGTTTTCAGATAAAGATGTGTGTTATTTGAACGATTTTCGCGTTAACAAAGATAATTTGGCAAAGATGAATGACAATAATTATTCTTCTTTGGAATCTGCTATTTTGCTTTATGAGGCTTTGCCTGATTTAAATCCCCTTTTAGCATCATATGCTCCGTTTTGGTTGTATATTTCCCATGTTGAATTGATAACATATATGCGAAATAGATGGCCAAATGTTTTTGTAAACAGAGATGGTACTCAGAATAGCACGGACTCTCAAATCAGCTATATTATGGATTATTGGTTTCCTAGTTTGGGAAGTTCCTCAAAAACATGGCTCCCAAACTTATGGTGGGCGGTGTATTTGACAATTGATAATAGTCGCGAGGACAAATATGCGTTAACTAAAATCTTGTTCAAGCAAGAGGATTTACGAACCCGTACGCTTGGGACATATTCCCTCTTCAGACACAAACCTGCGACAGTGGCAATTCTTAGCTTTATAGAATCTCACATGGAAACTACTTTTAATCATTCATTTCAAAACAGATGCCGTTATATGACTAAATATTTGAATTACTTGGGTGGTTGCAGGCTGCTTTCTTATATGGATGAGGCATTTTTTACCGAGATGCTAAATAAGAAGAATGATGACATTTCAAAAGTGAATTGAGTAACATCAAATTAATCACAACTATGTACAAACGCAACGTGGAGGAGATGGCCAACATGAAGAACAAGTTCGCTTGGATGGCCAACAAGCTCAATGAACGCAAGCGAACCATTGCACTACTTGCCGTAGGATTGGCTGTGGCAGTGGGTGTCGTGATTTGGATTGCCTTAAGGTAATATTACGATATGCCCCCAATCCTCTTCCTATACCTCCTTATCATCAACCTCTTGGGCCTCGTTCTATACGCCTTAGACAAGGCGAAGTCGAAGCGCAAGGGAAGTCGCCGCATCCCGGAGCGTGTGCTGCTGTGGGTGGCGCGTCTGGGTGGAGGATTGGGCTGCTGGCTTGGCATGATGCTTTTCCGGCACAAGACCAAGCACATCCATTTCAAGATCCTCGTGCCGCTGTGGACAATCCTGTGGGTGGTCGCATTGGTGCTGATGGTGAGGCTGGGGCAAGCGTGAAGCGACGACAAGAGTGTAGCCCTCTGGCGGTTCAGGAGATGGCGGATCGAGTCCGCCATGACGGCAAGGGGCGGGAGAGTTGTCCATTAGTGCTGTTTTCCTCCCTTGTGCCGTGTGTGGGAATGCCAAAGACCGACTGGGTTGGGCGCGCAGGCCCAGCCGACATGGGGGAGGGGCGATTGCCATGTGCGGCAGGCCATTGATGTCGGCCTAGATTCTTTGGTCCTTTGACTTCGTCGAAATGCTCTGCATTCGATGAAATCAATCTTTGATTTCTCATCATGGAGAAAGGACAAGAAAACCGCAGCCATCGATGCCCGCCATCGCTCAGGCGAGCCTTGGCATGACAAGGCTGCTAAGCTTTTTTTGTAAGTCATAAGCTGAAAGGAGAAATAGTTTTTTTATTTTTGCATGTCAAACCCACAAAAACAAACACAATATGGAAGAATATGGAAGTAAAAGACCGCATCGCTTTCTAAGAATCTTGCTTATCATCGGCTTGGTGTTACTGGCGGTATTTCTGATTCGGAACAAGGACCTTGTCAAATCAAAGCTGTCTTCTCAGACAACAGACGACAACCAAGAAGTGGTAACTGACCAACCCACTGCGACGGAATCCTCATACGAATGGGAAGCGTTGCAAGATGAGGTTGATGAATTGCGCAGTGAGGTGGAACAACTCAAACAAGAGGTCCAGCGGTTGAAAAAAAGCAAACCAACTTCAACCCCAAAACAAAACTCTTCAGTTATCGTTACTCCTGAATCTCAACAAACGAAGCCTGCTTCACAGCAATCTTCAGCAACTTTTGATTCCAATGCCGTTACCTTGGCGAATTATACGCATGATTGGGTGGAACGTATGGCATCGGTCTCTTTCAAGAATAATACAAGCCGCCGTATTTCCCAAGTGACAGGCCGTATGATATACTACGACATGAGCGGAAATATGCTCGATTATTATGATTTCACCAAATCCGTCGATATAGAACCTGGGATGGTGAAAAGTATTGAACTGCCGGGATATGGGCATAAAGATAATTACGCGTATTATAAAAGCGAAATTAGTGTAACGAAGCCTGATCGGAAGTATAAGGTGAGCTTTGAGCTTAAGTCATATAAGTGAGTCCTAATCGCTTAGGAGATGGCGGATCCTTGTCCGCCATGACGGCAAGAGGCGCAGGTGTTGTCGTTACGTGTGGGTGTAGGGTTCGGCAGCTCAGCCCCGAAGGGGCTAAACTTCCTTTGCCGTAGGTCGCGACCTACGGCAGCACTCTGGTAGGCAACACACCCCTCCGTCTGCGGGACGCAGATGATGACAATGTGTTGGTCGTAGTCCTGAAGGGACGACCCTACCACACCCCGATATGCAATGTCGGGTTTTCATAATAAGACGAATGACAATGCAAGGCCGCAGCCATAGATGCCCGCCATCGCACTGGCCACTCTGGCATGACATGGCCGCTTCACTCTATGACGCGAAGCGATGATAGGAGAGAGTCCCAAGAGCATAGGAGATCGCGGGTCTGGGCCCGCCATGACGGCAAGGGGCAAGGGCATTGTCGTTTCGTGGGAATGAGTGCATCAGAGTCCTGAAATCGAAGATTCGACGGAGTCAAAGGACGACCCTAACTCACCCCGATATGCAATGTCGGGTTTTCATATTACGATGTGCGGATTTCAGTATGCCGCAGCCATAGATGCCCGCCACCGCACTGGCCACTCTGGCATGACATGGCCGCTTCGCTCTATGACGCGAAGCGATGATAGGAGAGAGTCCCAAGAGCGTAGGAGATGGCGGGTCTGTGCCCGCGATGACGGCAAGGGGCAAGGGTATTGTCGTTTCGTGGGAATGAGGGATGGTGCATCAGAGTCCTGAAATCGAAAACTGGCTTCGATGAATGCAGAGCATTTCGGCGAAGTCAAAAGGATAAGAAAACCGCAGCTGGAGTATAAACCCAAAGATGTGACAATTGTCATTGAGTCTGAATGATGCGCATTTCTTCAGGACAAAGCCTAAAACCAAGAAAATTATTACTTTTGCCGTTTCAATCAACGTCTCACTTATGTCAGACCAACCCAACAACAACTTTTCTACTTACAAGCCCTCTGAACTCATCGCCATCTTCAGCGCGGCATTAGGCCGTCAAAACGAGTTTGCCAAGCTTGTCAACCTGCGCGGTATCTACCAGCAACGACAAAACAATCCCAATTGGTCATACGCCTACGCAGGGTTGCACGACGAGTCCTCGCAAGATGAAATCACGCTCCGCATCCCTAAGGAGTTGTATGAGAGCCTCGCCGACGGCAACCTTGTCACCGTGACAGGCATCCTCGAACGCAAAATCGACCCACGTGGCAGCGTGCAAATCACCCTCAACGTGACCCGTGTCGAAAAGCTACAAGAACAGGCCGTCAGCCTCGCCGACCAGAAGAAGGCCGAGCTGCGCCGCCGCAAATCCCAGACAGGCTTCCGCAATGTGGATGGTGTGCTCGAGAAACATCTGCTAGCCGACGAGCGTCCACGCGTGGCCTTGCTGCTCGCCAACAACTCCATCACCATGTCGGACTTCGAGGCGGGCATACAGGCTGCCAAGGCTGCCATCGACTTCACCGAGTTCCGTTCCGACTTCTTCAAGGCGGCACCATTGTGCCAACGTCTTTGCGAAATCGACAGCCAAGGCTTCGATGTCATCGCCGTGGTACGTGGCGGTGGCATCGGCATCGAACGCCTCGACCACCTTGACGTGTTGGAGACCCTCAGTCACCTCAACACACCCGTCATTTCTGCAGTAGGCCATCCTGAGGAAAGGCTTACTTTCAAAGAGATTGCTGACAAGGAAGTGGCCACACCCACAGCCTTGGGGCAATATCTCAACGAGCTGGTGGAACGCGTGGCCGACATGAAGGCTAAATCGAAGGCCCTGCTGGTGCAACAGGTGAGCAAGCAATATGCCGACCAGATTGCCAGCCTTGAGAAACGGCTTACGAAACAAGAGAAGGACTTCAAGGAAGAACGTGCGGGTTACGTGGAACGGGAGAAGCGCAACGTGGAGGAGATGACCAACATGAAGAACAAGGTCGCTTGGATGGCCAACAAGCTCAATGAGCGCAAGAGAATCATCGCACTACTTGCCATAGGATTGGCTGTGACAGTGGGTGTCGTGATTTGGATTGCCTTAAGGTAATTTTACGATATGCCCCCAATCATCCTCCTATACATCCTCATCATCAACCTCTTGGGCCTCGTTCTATACGCCTTAGACAAGGCGAAGTCGAAGCGCAAGGGAAGCCGCCGCATCCCGGAGCGGGTGCTGCTGTGGGTGGCACGACTGGGTGGAGGATTGGGCTGCTGGCTTGGCATGATGCTCTTCCGGCACAAGACCAAGCACATCCATTTCAAGATCCTCGTGCCGCTGTGGACCGTCCTGTGGGTGGTCGCATTGGTGCTGATGGTGAGGCTGGGGCAAGCGTGAAGCGATGACAAGGGATGTAGTCCTCTTGCGGTTTAGGAGATGGCGGATCCTTGTCCGCCATGATGGCAAAGGGCAAGGGTGTTGTCATTAAGTGTGAATGAGGGGTGGTGCATCAGAGTCCTGAAATCGAAGATTCGACGGAGTCAAAGGACGACCCTAACTCACCCCGATATGCAATGTCGGGTTTTTATAATAAGACGGATGACAATGACAAGCCGCAGGCATAGATCCCAAGCCCACGCATAGGCCAGCGCAGGGATGACATGCCTGCTAAGCCTAGGTAAAAAGAGAAAAAAATGCCCATCTCCTTGCGGGTTTATGGAAAAGTTGTAATTTTGCAGCGAGAAATACCGGTCAGGGGCTGCGTTCCAAACTTCGGGGAGGTAACGGATTACATGACCGGTTTTTTTTTATTGCACCTCAATCTTGTTCACGCAGTATTGGACATGCTTTCCGCCAGTCATAACACCAATGGTGAGTTTTACTACAAAATCCAAATAATCTTTTTCCTCATTCACGAAGTGATGATACAATAAAATCATGTTTTTGTATCCATTACGCTTTTGTTCACCTTCTTTCCGTGAAACGAATAAAGGTTGTCCTTCCAATGGCTTCGCCTCTTCAATGACTGTTCTCAAATGCTTCACTGCATACGTGGATTTCCAATTGTGCAAAGCCTCACGAGCCGTCTTTTTGTCGCTTTCATTTCTTACAATATAGATGTCTGCATTTAAAAACTTGTTGTTCACCGCATTGGGTAGTCCTTTACGCTGTAATTGTTTCCATAATGTTTCATAATAGCCCATGATCAACGTAAAACGTTCTTTGCTCCTCTTTTTTTCAGTTGGGATGCCTTCAATGTACTCAGGTGTCTCCATATTAAAGTGGTTTTAATTATTTTGAATGCAAAGAAACGCTATTTGTCAAGACCAAGCCGTTGATTAAACGTTTGTAGTCGACTGTAGTCGTTTGTTGTCGCTTGCTGTCGGATAAATAATTGGAAATGAAATGGATGTTTTTTGGAAATAAATCTTACATAAATCTATCATAAATGGATCGCTTCGTCGTTCCTCCTCGCGATGACGCGAAGCGACGACAGGAGTGAGTCCCAAGAGCGTAGGAGATGGCGGATCCCTGTCTGCCATGAGGGCAAGGGGCGGGGGCGTTGTCCGTTGTCGTGTTGTTTTCTGTCCTTGTGCCGTGTGCGGGAATGCCTATGATCGACCAGGTAGGGTGCGCGGGCCTGGCCGACATGGCGGGGAAGCGCCCGCTTTGTGCGTTGGGACCGATGATGTCGGCCTTGATTCTTCGGTTACTTCTCATCAAGGAGAAGGAAGGGAAAAGCGAGCCGCAGCCATAGATCCCAAGCCCACGCATAGGCCAGCGCAGGGATGACATGCCTGCTAGCGTCTCGGTAAAAAGAGAAAAACCATCCATCCCCTTGCGGGTTTGCGGAAAAGTTGTAATTTTGCAGGCATAAAACCAATCGTATGTGTTCCCTTCAAGTAGGGTAATCGCTGGATACGATTGGTTTTTTGTTTTGTGTCTCTATCTTGTTCACGCAATATTGTACATGCTTCCCGTCGCTTTTGATTCCAATTGTAAGTTTTACCATAAAGTTCAAATACTTCAACTCGGGATGTACAAATTCGTGATATAGGATGGCCAGATTCTTGTATCCGTTTTTCTTTTGCGTTCCTGTCTTGGCTTCCACATAAACAGGTGCGTCTTCTTTTCCGCAAGCGAAGGTGATAACTTGCTTTAGGTGTTTTACTGCATAAGTCGATTTCCAGTCGGCGGAAGCACGATTGATTGTCTTCTTGTCGCTTTCTCCCTTTTTAATAATGACAGTAACGCCCAAAAACGGGTTGAAAATGCCATTTGTTCCGTTTTCCCGTTGCAATGCTTTCCACAGCAGCTCATAATATTGTTCGATCAAATTACGCCTTTCATGGCTTTTCTTCTTCTCTGTTGGGATGCCTTCAATGTATTCTGGTGTTTCCATAATTTAGGTTTAAATGTTTGTCGCTGCAAAGATGCAAACCTTGTCAAGACTAAGCCGTTGAACAAACGTTTGTAGTCGACAGTAGTCGTTTGCTGTCTGGTAAGTGACTGGAAATGAGATGGATGTTTTTTTTAGTGGAAGCAAATCTTACATAAATCTATCATAAATGGATCGCTTCGTGCCTCGCAAAGACGCGAAGCGACGACAAGGGGATAGCCCTCTTGCGGTGAGGGAGATCGCGGGTCTATGCCCGCGATGACGGTAAGGGGCGGGAGAGTTGTCCATTAGTGCTGTTTTCCTCCCTTGTGCCGTGTGTGGGAACGCCAAATCTCGACCGGGTTGGGCGCGCGGGCCCGGCCGACATGGGGGAGGAGCGGTCGCCAAGTGCGGTAGGCCCATGATGTCGGCCTTGAATTTTTGGTCCTTTTGTTTCAAGACAAAAGGACAGAAATAAATGTCCGCAGCCACAGATGCCCTTCACCGCACAAGCTCATGCAGTCATGACATGGCTGCCGGAGCCATCCGCACCCTGATACAATACCCCCAAAACAATTAATGACAATTCGTGGTACATTAATGTTAATTCGTGTAAAACAACCAATTAATGACAATTCGTGGTACATTAGTGCTAATTCGTGTAAAACAAACAATTAACGACAATTCATTGCAATAGATTTTTCTCCATCCCCTTGCGGGTTGATGGAAAAGTTGTAATTTTGCAGGCAGTTGGTCGCGGACACGGAGTGAAAAACCAGTGGATTATCAAGACGTAAGGGGCGGCCTAAAGGATGTTCCCTCCAGCGATAACAGATTAACCCCTCTCTCTTGAGGGGTTTTCTTTTTCCCGTTTTATGAGGCTTTTGAATGCCAGGCTTTTGTTTCGCTTCCGTATTTCCTCAACATAGTAATAGATGTCTCCTATTTGTTTGGTGTATTTCAATATGGTGTTATGATGCGAAATGTCAGTTTGTGCTGACACTTCCACTTTGTCCCTGTTTTTGATGATGAAAGGGATAAGCAGATAGTCTTCGAGAGAAAGGGGAACCCTATCATTGCTTTTGAAGCCATGTCGTTTCTCGGCATGCTGAATTCCTGATGTTTCAATGACATGCTTGAACCCTTTTAGGTTGATGCCGTGACTGGCAGCGAGCGACATCAACTCCTCGTCGATGTT
>CACXXW010000024.1 GCA_902771635.1 uncultured Bacteroidia bacterium
TCCAACTCGGCCTTCAACTTGTACAAGCCCAACCTATGGACAATAGGAATGTAAATGTATTTGATTTCATGGAAGTACTTCGACAAGCGGTCGGCATCCACATCGTTTTGGTTACGAACATCATACACACGGTGTACCACTTTCAGTAGCACGGAGCGCATGTCATCAATCATCGAAAGGAAAAGCACCTGGAAGTTATCCGAGTTATAGGCTACCTTTTCCGTGTCCAGCTGGGAAATCTGGCTGAAGTCCTCAAGGATGATGGCCACCGTCTTGCCAAATTGCTCCTTCAATTCCTTGCCACTTACACCCTTCTTGTAGTCAATGCCATGGAGGAAAGCGGCCACCACAGAGATGTAGCCCAAACCTACTTCGAGCACGGCAATGCGTCCCATCTCAATCAGGTGCATCATATAGGCCTTGCCCGACAAGAGGTAACGGCCGTCATATTCATCCATGCAATAACGATATGCCTTGTCAATCAGTTCCAATTGGTTGGGAGCATTGATGAAAGGCTGAATGTCCTTCAGCATCGATTCGTAGGCCTGCTGAATAGCCAATATTTCCAATGATGAGTAACCTGCCATGTTAATCAGTTATTTTAACCGTGAGCTGATGAGCGAGCAGGATGTCGTAATACGGCTTCAGTTCCTCGAAGCTGCCATGCATGACGGCGCATTTGCCCTTATAGTGCGTAATCCAAGCGCAGGTCTCGGCCTGTTCACGCGTATGATGGCACACCTTCATCAAGGTGTCGATGACATATTCAAAGGTATTTACGTCATCGTTGATGAGCAGCAGACTCTTCTCGTTCTCAACCAATTCCTCTTCCAGCACATCAACGTTTTCCTGTTCCTTGTTCATTGCTCAAAGTCTTTTTCTCCTGTAAAACGGAATTCGGGGTGTAAAATTACATATATTTTCCAAAATGAGTGCTGAAAAAAGCCTCAAAGTACTTTTTTTCCTACTTTTGCCCTCCGAAACAACAACGCATCCATGCAGAACCGCTTCATCAAAAATATCATTTTCCTGCTGTTTCTCAACCTGTTGGTGAAGCCTTTCTGGATTCTCGGCATTGACCGCGAGGTGCAAAACCTGCTTGGCGACGCTTCATACGGCACTTATCAAGCCCTTTTCAACTTCTCTTACCTTTTCTATATCCTCCTCGACCTCGGCATCACCAACTTCAACAGCCGTGCGGTCGCACAAGACCCGAAAAACCTCTCGAAGCATTTCGGCGGCCTCACCGAAATCAAGCTCCTGCTGGGACTGCTCTATGCTGCCGTCATCTTCGTGGTCGGCTACTTCTGTGGCTACAATGAAGGCTTGAAACTCAAGCTGTTGTGCTGGTGCGGGCTCAACCAAGTGCTGCTCTCCTTCATCCTCTTCCTCAGGTCGAACATACAAGGTCTGTTGCTGTTCAAGCAGGACAGCATCCTCTCCGTCTTCGACCGCGTGCTGGCCATCATCATCATGTGCCTCATCCTGTGGAGCGGCTGGTTCCCAAAAGAAAAGTTCAACATCATCTGGTACCTGCAAGCACAGACCGTGGCCTACATTGTCACCCTCGTGTTTGCTTTGACCATTGTCCTCCGCCACGCCGAACATCTCAGCTTCAAGCTCAACTTTAAGTTTTTCAATGAGATACTGCGTCAAAGCCTGCCTTTCGCCCTGCTTGTCCTGCTGATGAGCGTCTACAGCCGCATCGAGCCCGTCCTGCTTGAGCGTCTTTTGGATGACAAGGGCGTGCAAGCCGGCATCTACAGCCGCGCCTACCGTCTCTTCGACGCAGGCAACAACATCTCCAACCTCTTCGCTATCATGCTGTTGCCCATGTTTGCTGCCACGCTGAAAAACAAGCCGGAGCTGAACAACTTGGTCAAGACCTCGTTCAATGTCATCGTTGCAATGGCGGGCATCGTCATGATTATGTGCGTCTTCTACCGCCAGGAAATCATGCATTTGATGTACCGTCCCGAAGAAGCAGAAACCGAAACCGCCTACCTTATGCGCATCGGGCAATATGCCAATGTGTTTCCATTATTGATGGGTAGTTTCTTCTGTTTGTCAACAACTTACATCTTCGGAACATTGCTTACCGCCAATGGCAGTCTCAAGCAACTCAACCTCGTAGCAGCCGCTGGGGTCATCATCAATATCCTGCTCAACCTCATGGTCATCCCGCGCTTTTATGCAGTGGGTGCCGCCTCCACCAGCCTCTGCGTGCAAACTGTCACAGCTTTCCTTCAATACCTCCTCGCCAAGCGCATTCTCAAATTCGAAATGGGTGGTCGCTATTGGTTCCACATCGCCCTGTTCATGATTACCGTTGTCGTGGTCACCTTCCTTGTCAAGCAGTTGAACCTCAACTGGATGGTTGGTTTCGTCATCGCTTTTGCCATCAATTGCGGTGCCATTTTCTTCACCCGATTACTCAGCCTAAAGGAAATCGTGAGCCTCGTCCTTCCCAAGGAAAAAAAGGCCTAATTTGTCTTTTTTCATTGCCAATTCATGGGAATTCCCTATTTTTGGCAACTTATTCTACACATAAATATGGACGAACAGACACATAACACCTACAGTTCCAAATACTTATGCAGACTATTGGTGGAATACAGGAAGCCCATACTCATCATTTTGGCTGTGGCCGCCCTATGTGCCATCATTTTCAGTGCGCCATTTTTCATCACACCACTGTATAAGTCCACGACGGTCATCTACCCCACCTCCAGCAATTCCATCTCGAAAGTCTTGATCAGCACGACCTACCAGTCGGAAAAGGACATCATGAACTTCGGCGAGGACGAGCAGACCGAACAGATGCTGCAAGTATTGAACTCAAACCGCGTGAGAGACAGGGTGATCAGCCGTTTCAACCTGATGGAACACTACAACATCAAGGCGAACAGCAAATACCCCATTACCAAGCTGAACAAACTCTATGATGCCCGCATCAAGTTCCGCCGGACGGAATACAACGCCGTGAAAATCACCGTTTTGGATTCAGACGCTGCCCTTTCTGCACGCATCGCCAATGAGATTGCCGAGATTTTCGACAGCACCATGAATCAGATGCAGAAAGAGGTCGCCATCGAGGCCTTCCGCATCGTGGAACAAGAGTATAACACCCTCGTTGCCGAAATGAATATGCTGGAAGACTCGTTGAACACCCTTCGCAAACTTGGCGTGTTCGACTACGAGTCGCAAGTGGAGATGCTCAGCCAACAGTTGGCAGTCGAATTAGGCAAAGGCAACTCACAGGGTGTCAAGAATATACAAGAAATACTTGATGTTTTGGCCGAATACGGCGGCGCTTCCTACGCCATCAACGAGCGTTTGGACAACGACCGCCTGCAACTCTCTTTGGTCAAGTCGAAATACGAAGAAGCCAAGGTGGATGCCACCGAATTCATCCCGCACAAATTCGTCGTCACCTCAGCCTTCCAGGCCGAACGCAAGACCTATCCCATTCGCTGGATTATCGTGGTGGTCACTGTGCTGAGCACCTTCCTGCTGCTCCTCTTCTGCATCGTCTTCTATGACCGCTCGAAGGGCTTTTTTCGTCACGAGGCCGAAAAGGAGGCGGCCACCAAGGAAAAAAGGCATCATCCCGGAAAAGAATGAGCCAAAACATGCACCTAATATAGTACCTACTACACCGAAAACAACAAATCAAATCATGGATAACAATTTCAACAATCTTTCATTGGTTCAACTCGTGCTGAAATGGAAATGGCACATCATCATCATCACCGTGGTGGCCGCCCTCTGCGGTGCCATTTTCTCAAGCTCCATGTTCATCACGCCGCTCTACAAGTCGGTGGCCGTGGCCTATCCCGCCAACATCAGTCCCTATTCCGATGAAAGCGAGACCGAACAGATGCTCGAAATCATCAACTCGACCTCCATCATGGACTCCATCGTCGAAAAGTACGACTTGTGGACGGACTACAAAATCAACAAGGCTGACCAGTTTGCCAAGACCTATATGATCAACGAATACCGCAGCAAGGTCAAGATCGGAAAGACCCCCAACGAGGCCGTCAGCATCAGCGTGATGGACAAAGACCCCTTTGTGGCCTGCGACATTGCCAAGGATATCCTCAACTTCTACGACCAGAAGGTGCACGACCTGCACACCCAGAAAGTGGGCGAAGTCGTTGCCATGTACGATTTGCAGTTACGGATGAAGCAACAAGACATTGACTCATTGAAGCAGAGTCTCACCGACCTCGCCACCAACTATGGCGTGCTCAATTACTCGGGCCAACTCCGTGAAGTGACGCGTGGATTCCTCAACGGCTCCTCCAAAGCCAACGAACTCAAGCAAAACCTCGAACAATATGGTGCGGATGCCGTCGACTTGGAGACCAAAATCATCGCCGAGGCCAACACTTATTCCCTCATCAAGAAAGACTACGAGCAGAACCTGCGTTTCTTCTACTCCGATCTCACCTACTCCAACATCGTCACCGAGCCCTTCCCTGCCGATAAGAAAGCCTTCCCAGTGCGTTGGGTGGTGGTCGCTCTGAGTGCATTGGGAGCCTTCCTGCTCTCCATCGTGGTCATCTTCATCATCGAGAACCGCAAACGTTTCGTAGGCGAAAAGAAATAAACCGTGGAGAAGAAAGCGAAAATAGCCTGGCTCTATGTCATCGCGGCACTATTCGTGGCCGTAGGGCTGTTTCTTGTGGTGAAGAAGAACACCTACCTCTTCTTTGCCCTTCCCGTCGTGCTGGGCGTGCTTTTGCTTTACATCTTCTCCTTGGACAAAGTGCTGTTTCTCACGGCCTTCACGGTGCCGCTCTCGGTCAACCTGAAAGTGCTTGAATCGGGTTTGGCCATCTCGCTGCCCGCCGAGCCGCTGCTGATGGGCATCTTGATTTTGTTCGTGGCCAAAATGCTCTACGACGGCAAATTTGACCGACGCATCTCACGACACCCCATAGCCATCGTCATCTATTGCATGTTTGCCTGGATGCTTGTCACCACCATTACGAGCGAGATGCCCGTGGTGTCCATCAAGTTCATGCTTTCGAGGCTGTGGTTCGTCATCCCGGCCTTCTTCCTCTGCGCCATTTTATTCAAGAACCCCAAAAACATCCATAAGTTCATCTGGCTCTACATTGCTGCCTTGTGCATCGTGTGCGTCTACACCATCATCCACCATGCCCAGTTCGGCTTCGACGGCGACTCGGCTCACTGGGTGATGACGCCTTTCTACAACGACCACACGGCCTACGGTGCAGCCTTGGCCATCTACCTCATCCTCGCCCTCGCCTATGTCTTCCTGCCTGGTGTAAAGAAGAGCCGCAGGCTCATCATCATCGGCGTGGTTGTGCTGCTCAGCGTCGCGTTGATGCTCTCCAACTGCCGTGCGGCATGGCTCAGCATCATTGCCGCCTTGGCCGTTTTGATTTGCGTGCTGTTGAAGATCAAGTTCCGCTGGATTGCCGCCGCCGTCGTGATTCTGGTCGGCCTGTTCTTCGCCTTCCAAAACCAAATCATCGATGCCTTGGAGAAGAACAACCAGGATGCTTCGGGCGACCTTGTGGAAAACATCCAATCCATCACCAACATCTCCACCGATGCCTCCAACCTTGAGCGCATCAACCGCTGGCAGTCGGCCTTCCGTCTGTTCAACGAGCGCCCCGTATTTGGTTGGGGACCAGGCACCTACCAATTCGTGTATGCACCTTATCAGATGTCGAAGGAGAAGACCATCATCAGCACCAATGCTGGTGACGGTGGTAATGCCCACTCCGAGTACTTCGGTCCCTTGGCCGAACAAGGCGTTGTGGGGTCGCTCCTCGTGTTGGTTTTGGTCATCGTGACGGTGTATTGCGGCCTGAAGACCTACGGCCGTTGTAAGAACAAGCAGGCCAAGGTCTTGGTCTTGGGTGCCACCCTCGCCTTCATCAGCTATTTCATCCACGGTTTCCTCAACAACTTCTTGGACACCGACAAGCTGGCCATCCCTGTGTGGAGCCTCGCCGCCTTGATTGCCGCGATTGACGTGTTCTATGCGGACAAGGAAGAATTTGTTGAGGAATAATTTGTTTTTCGCAAACCTGAAACACCTTACCTTAAAAAAGAAGACAGAAAAGTCCTCTTTTTTATTAAATGAAAAAAAATGTGTAATTTTGCAGATATAATAAATTGAATCAATAATGACAGCACAAGCATTAAAAGTTTTGGCAACCCCTATGGGGCCATATTTGAACCTGATGCAGGAGATGAGTCTGGAGCAAAAACTGGCTTTGGTGGCATTTCTCATCAATACGATCCAGCAAGAAGAACAGAAGAAGACCTCTGACGAAGAATTTGTGAACGAATTACTAGCTTTGCGTTATGAAGGTGGAGTCAGTGCCGATGAGATGAAGCATATGCTACGCGAAAGCCATCATTTCGATAATCGTAACATAAAGACGCTTTGCGATGGAGAATAAGCAATATCTTCTGGACACGAACATTCTCATCGAATTCATGGACGGCAATCCTTCCGTCGTGGAACATATATTAAATGCTGGCATTGACCATTGCTGTATGTCAGTTGTTTCGTTACACGAGCTATACTTTGGAGCTCATTACGCCAAAACAAAAAAAGAGGAATACTTCGAAAAGGAAATGAAACGCATCAGCAAGTTGCTTGAGCGCTTCACAGTACTTCCATTGCCTGAAAAGGCTGATGGTTATGGGCAAATCAAAATGGCACTCCGATTAGCGGGTAAACTTGCTGACGAGTTTGATATGATTATCGGCGGTCAAGCACTAACGACTGGTTTAACTGTAGTGACGGATAATGTGAAGCATTTTGAACCGATGCCAGAAGTGAAAGTCGAGAATTGGTTGATAAGGGCTTAAATTTGTTGATGTCCCCATAACAACCACAACAAAAAAATAGGGCTGAAAAGTCCTCTTTTTTTATGTATTTTGACATTCTTTTTCAAGAAAATACGGTAATACGGCACCTTCACATTAGGAAAAAACAATACTTTTAGTTTCAACAATTCTTTGTGTTTTAGCAAATTAACGCTCTTGACAAGGACAAAAACCAATACTTTGGGCTTTTCCTCTGAAATTTCGCGCTGGTTTTGTATACTTTTGCCACAAACAAATATCAACGTATTGCTTAACCTCAAAAACAGATTAAGATGAAAAAGAACAACACCACTTGTACAGTAGGGAAATTTTTTTTCCTAACGGCTCTAATGGCAACAACGGGCGTATTAAAAGCCCAACATTGCGACTCCATCCCTAACCACTTAGCCGGACACTACTGCCTATGGCCCAGTTATGCCATCCAGTTGGCTGATGGCAACATTCTCATCGGGTGTTGCCAAGATTCACTGACCACAAATGACGCAAACCAAGAACATATACCATATCTTGTCAAGTATTACAAAATCTCCAGATACGGAGCGACTATTATAGACTCCATAGCTTTTGAAGGTCCCAATTTTGATATGCTGGGAGAACTGAAACGGCTTCACACAGTCGATGACAAATACAGCAATCTTATGATTCATAGGATCACAGCGAATGAAACCTGTTTGAATATCAAGTTTCTTGATGATGATTTAAACTTTAACGAGGAGAAGGAGGTAACCTTCCCTATTCCAGAAGAAACTTCAGATGGATTTTTCTGCATACTCGACAGCAACGACGACATCATCTTGACCTATTGGAATTGGACGGAAAGCGAGACGTGCTTTGCCCGATTTGGTCTGGACGGAACCTTGAAACACACAAAAGCATATCATGATAGTATTATGCCCTTAATAAGTACCCCTGGTAACAATGTCTTTTTTGAAGGGATGAGACAAAACGGCAGCAACCCGTTGGGATACGACTATTTTGGAGCCAATATAGGAAGTATGATGTTCTTTGATGAAGGAACCTGTTGGGGGTTTGAACTTGACTCTTTATTCAACATAAGACATAGATATGAGCTTAATGACTCTATTTCCGGATACCCAAATTATTATCATTATACCATCAACCCTTATTTTGACTTTATGATAAGCCAAGGCGACGGCACTGCATATTTCTCAAGGAATATGCAATGGCAACACGACAGATGGGGGACAATCATACAAAAGGTAAACGAATACAGTGAAGTCCTTGATGAGGTTTCGTTTCAGCCATGTCCAAGGCCTATGAATGTGGTTAAAGCCATCAATATGGAAAAAGACTTAGATGGCAACATTTGTTATTCATTCTTCGGCTTGGATATGGATTCCTGTCACTATGTGGCCACTGTCAAGGTGGACCCCGACCTTAACATCCTTTGGGAGCGATATGCCATGCGGATGCAAGCACCTTACCAAGAATTTATGTGCGAACCAACAACGATGAAAGTGTTCAGTGATGGAGCCGTGCTTGTATTCGGCCAAACTTTTGCCATCAATTGGGATTTTAATAATCAATTCAATCCCAATAATCAGCCATGGCTACGAGGCTTGTTCTTAACACTAATGTACGATGAGGTCGAAAACGTTGCTGAGTTGGGGAACGCATTTCGCCCCTATCTAGCCTATCCCAACCCTGTGCACGACCAGATTTGTCTACATTATTCTCCCGATGTGCAGCCCAAGGCCCTGGAACTCTACGACATGAAAGGACGGCTCATACGAAAGCATAATGACAATTTTGAGCATTTTGATATGGAAGGCCTTTTGGCAGGACAATATGTGCTGAAAGTTGTCTTTTATGATGGGACAAACTATTCCGAAAAGATAATAAAAAAGTAAAAACAATAGATGAAGAGGAATTTTTAAATCTAAAATAAAAAATATGTATTTTTGTCGCATCAATTAAATAGTATATGAACCTCAATGCGATGAAAAAAACACCTTTTGCTTTGCTATGTCTTTTGTTTTTGTCCATAGTCGCCTGCGACAAACATCAGCCCATATCGCCGCAGGAAGATATGCTCTATCAAGTGGAAGCCTTTCTCTCACATAATCCAGACAGTGCCACGCAGATTCTCGACACGCTGGATATAACAGCATTGTCGGATAAGGAAAAGGCTCACTATTGCTTAATGAAGGTACGGGTACGAGATGCCAAGTTCTTATATGATGATGAGACCGATTCATTGCTTCAAGTGGCTGAAAAGTATTTTGTTGGAAGCAATGAAAAGTATTTCGAGGCTTTGACTTGTGAAGCCCTGTCACGTGTCGCCTTCAAAAAAGGAAAAGGCGAACAGGTCAAATTGAATTGGCTGCAAAAAGCTTATCAAAGCATGGAACAGTGCAAGTCTATGGATAAGCGCCTCGTCAGATTAGGGAACGCACAGGAAGACATTGATGTTTATAAAAACAAGCTGTTAATGCGCTTGGGCATGTGTTATGTGGACAATGATTATTTCACCGAAGGCCTAAATTGTTTGCGACCTGCTGCCATTTATTTCGAGGAAAGACAACGACCTGCCATGCTACAGACCAGTTCAGCTTTTATGCTGGGAACGGCCTATTTACAACTTAAAGAGTATGACAGTTGCCGCATATGGTACGAAAAAGGTTTTCATGTCGCTGAAGAATCCAACGATACTGGAAACATAGCCTATTTCCATTATTCAATGGCCTCATATTACAGGCATCGCTTTGATGACAAGAACTATGAAAACGATGATGAAGGCGAACAATTGTTGAGGCAGGCTGTTACCGAATGCCATCAAGGGTTGAGTCTATACGAGGGCAAACTGTTCAAGTATAAGGACGGTCTCTATGATGAACTTGGTAGATTGTACTATATGCTTGAACAATACGATTCTTGCATGTTTTACTCGGAAAAAAGATTAGAGTTTCTGGAGCAGATTCATTTTAAGATAATCCCGAATAAAGTCAACTCGGACAACTACTACCGCCTATACAAATCATACGAAGCGCTTGGTGACAAGGAAAATGCTTTGGAGTGCGCGCACCATTATATCGAAATGCAGCAGAACATGGAAGACAATTCCCAAGCCGTCGAACGCGTGAAAAACGACTATGAAAAGAATTTGGAAATATTGCGGTTACAGCACGAGCAACGAGTGAAGCGTTATCAGCTCTATCTATTGCTCGCCTTGGCAGCCGGGGCGCTTCTGGTGGTTTTATGGCTAACCAACCGTTACCGCAAGAACAAGGAAATCGAGATGCTGAGGCAAGAAGAAACTTATCGCAAATTACAGTCAGACTTTGATGCAGCCTCGCAGCATTCGAAACAGGCACTTCAACAACGCACGATGGCACTCTACAACTCAAAGCAGGAAAACAAGTTAGAGTGTATCATCCAAGAGTTTTCCGCCGCCTATCCGGGAGCCTTGGAAAGGATGCAAAGCGAACACCCCGAATTGATAGAAGCCGAACGGCACATCGTCGTGCTTTCCTTCCTCGGCTTCAGAGTGAAAGAAGAGGCAGAGCTTCTAGGTTTAAGCACAAATACAGTAACAAAATACCGTACCAACATTAGGAAAAAGACCAATTATAATTCGGTTTTGAGTTTGTCTTTTCAGGCATGATACAATATCTGTTGATAGGCGACAAGAAGAGGATAACAGGTGTTTACAATCTTATGGGAATCAAAGTCATGGAAATCAACGATTTCCACAATGGAAGCCTCAACATCTCCACTTTGCCATCGGGAGTGTATTTCATCAAAGCCACCCAATTTGGCAAATCCATCTCAAAAAGAATCATAAAACAATAAGAAATAGCTAAACCATACTATAACATAAGGAGTGCCGCCAAATGAGCTTGGCGGCACTCCCGTATTTACATAAGATTTACGTAAGATTTGCTTCTTAATCTTCACTTTATTTCCACCAGCTCCAGCTCGATGACCAACGGCGAATAAGGCGGCAAAATCTCGCCCAAGTCTGCCTCGCCGAAAGCCAAGGCCGACGGGGTAACCAAAGTGACTTTACCACCCTTCGACATGGTCATCACGGCCTCCTCGATGGCGGGAAACATCTTCCCCTCGCCAATCTTGAAGGGAATCGGCTCACCGTAGTCGTAGCTTGATTCAAGCTGCTCATCCTTGATGTTCTTGATGATGAAATGCACAGTCACCTCATCGCCCCATTGGGCCACATTGCCCAAACCTTCCTCTTGGTTGAGAATGTAAAGACCCGATTCCGTCGGAGCTTCAGTGATACCATGGGTCTTGATGTAATCGGCAATGGACTTGCCTTCCAAGTCCATCAGACGGTTCTTTTCAGCCTCCTTCTCGGCTGCCTTGGCCATCTGACGCTTGTCGTAAGTCGCCTTGTCCATCACACTGTTCATCTTCAAGCGAACAACCATCGGCGTATAAGGCAGGATAAACTGCTCGTAACCAACACTGTCGAAAGCCAAAGAGGATGGAATCACGAAACGCATCTCGCCACCTCCGGGCACCATACCAAGGGCTTCGTGGAAGCCCTTGCTGATGAACTCTTCTCCATACTGTATCTCGACAGGCTCTACACCGAAGGAGTTCATGACCGTATCGCCTTTATGGTCGCACATCGTGAAGTCGAAATTGACATACTCGCCCAGCTCGGCTACCTTGCCTTTGCCCGTCTTTTCCAAAACGATAAGGCCCGACTCGGTCATCGTATTCTTTGGGTCGTCACGAAAAGGAACCAAAAAAGACTCTTCAACTACTTTCAAGCTGTCCAGCAATGCTTTACGTTCGGCATCCCTGGTCTCGAAAGGCTTCACGGAGAGGAGTTTCAAGTCATAATAAATGGCTTTGCCTGCATATTCCTCAGGAATCTCTTCCATTCCCATCGAGATGGCCAGCACCGAATCGGCGGGCACCATAAGACGGGCCGAATCGCCTACATGCATCATCAGCAAGCCGTCCATCACGTCGCCCTCAAAGTCGGCCTCGGTTAGCACAATCCTCATTGGTTCATCACCAGCAGTGGTGAACAACAACGAGTCGTTGAAGTACTGTGCCATTTGGATGGTGGCCTCGTCCCTCAAACGCGGCATCACCTCTGAGTCGCCTTTGCTGTAAAATTTCATGTAGGCACCGTTCTCCATCTTCTTGAATCCCGAATAGATGGTATCCTCGCCACACGAGGCCATCACCAGGAGCAGAAGGAAAGCGGCAACTGCATTGAAGACTCTTTTCATTTTATTGGAAATCAACAAGTTCTACTTCAAACATCAAGTTGGAGAAAGGAGTGATCTTATCGCCGACCTGTCTGTCGCCATAGGCCAGATAATAAGGAATGTAGAGCACGCCCTTTTCACCTTTCGACATCAACTGAATGCCCTCATCCCAACCAGGAATGACCTGACCAACGCCAATCGGGATGCTGATAGGCTCGCCCCTCTCGACGGAGGAATCGAACACGGTACCGTCAAGCAGTTTGCCAGTGTAGTGCACTTGCACCATTTGTCCAACCTCAGGCTTCTCGCCATTGCCTTCCTGGGTCATCACATAGTACAGACCAGAGGCAGTAGGCTCAACCGTAATCTTGTTTTTAGCCAGATACTCAGTCAGTTGCTGAGCAGCCGTGGCGGTCTCCTCGGGATGGTCGGCCTTCATCTTTTCGATTCTTGCTTCGGCATCCTTCTTGATCTTGGCGCCCAAACGAGCGGCATATTCGCTCTCGGGATAGAAGTCATCCAAACGGACTTCGAAACGCATCACGTCGGTCGACTTGAACTCAGCAGGCAGGCTGGGTTGATGGAACCACTTGATGAAAGTAGAGTCGATGTTCACGATGAACGAGGCAGAGTCGCCTTTATGCATCATGGCCATGCCCTCATAGAAGTCGCCAGCAAACAAAGGAGTCTCCAAAGGCAACGTGTTCGGTCCTTTAGGAACAATGATGGTGGTGTCGTTTACAGTGCAGCAGATGGCCAAATCCATCAAATCGCCCACTTGAGGCTGAGCAGCCTCTTTGTTCTCATTGAAAAACTGGTAATACAACCCTGTGGCTGTTTTCTTGTAGCCTGGATAAGGTGAATTGTCGGTGCAAGCACTCAAGGTACTCATCAGCATGATGGCCAACATGGCCATTGAAAAGATACTTTTTTTCATTTTTGTTAGTATTAAATTGTTGATTAATAATTATTTACTTATTCAAAACATCCAATAGCTCCACATCGAAGACAAGGTTGGAATAGGCTGGGATGCTACCAAAGGCATTGGTGCCATAGGCCAAAGTGTATGGCAACACAAAGCGGGCCTTCTCTCCCACCCGCATCATGGCTACGGCTTCCTCAAGGCCTTTCAGCACTTTACCTTCACCAATAACGACATCATAATGGTCGCCCAACTGCTCGGAGTCACCCAATGGCGTACCGTCAAGATAGGAGGCTGCGAACTTGATTCGGGCAATCTGTCCCTCTTGCGGCTGCGCACCCTCAGTGGTCACCGACTTGTTGAAAAACAGTCCCGAAGCTGTATAATCCGTAATGTTGTTGGCTTTCAAATAGTCAAAGAAGGCCTTTTCGGAATCAGCCTTCAAGGCTTGCATGGCCTTTTCATTCTCAGCTTTCAACTCAGCTGCCGTGGTGATTTTCAGCAACTTGATGTCGTACACCAGATTGGAATAAGCTGGAATCGAGCCAACGGCACGTTCGCCATAGGCCAAGTCGAACGGAATGATGGCCATCACACGCTCACCGAGATGCATTTTCGGCACAACCTCCTCCCAACCTTGAATGGTGTTGCCTTCACCCAAGACAAAGGAGAACTTTTCGGGGCTGTCGAAAGTGCTACCCACCGATTGGCCATCCAACAAAGTGGCTGAAAAGTCAAGCTCGACCTTCTCGCCTTTCACAGGGCAACGGCCTTTGCCTTTCTCCAACGGTATAATGTAAGCACCTGAAGGTTCTGGAGTTACACTGATATTATTTGCAGCAATATAATCTTCTAACGCCTTCTTCGAAGCTTCCTTCATCACTTCTTTCATCATTTCCAATTCGGCCATAAAAGCCTCCTCCGACTTCACTTCCACCAGTTTCACCTCATAGCGGAAATAGTCATCCGGCTTCAATCCGACCACATTCGGATCCTGTTGATAATACAATGCCGCCACCGAATCCGCCTTTACATAGAACGAAGCCGAATCGCCGACATGCATCATGGCGTATGCCTCCTGCAAATCACCCTCAAAAATCGGATCCCTCAGTTGAGTGTACACCTCATGCTGAGCGCCTTGCCAATCATAATACAAGGAATCGTTCAGATAGCAGGTCATGTCCACCTTCAGGAAATCCGACAATTGGGGCTGAGTGGCCGAAGTGTTCTGGCTGTGGAACTTATAGTACAAGCCGTTTTGCGTCTTTTTGTAGCCTGGAAACTTCTGCGTACAAGCCGTAAACAGCATCACTGCCGAAAGGCAAACCATTGAGAATAAAATATAACTTCTCTTCATAACTTATTGATTATCTATTACTTTAATCGAATAAACCAAAGTCGCATACTCAGGAATGCGGTTGTCGTCGCCATGCAGGCCGTAAGCCAAATGGAAGGGGATGATCAGCTTGGCCTCATCGCCACGATGCAGATAGGTCATAGCCTCATCCAGACCGGTCTCCACACCGCCTTCGCCCACAACGAACGACTTGACGCCGTCTCTTTCAGACGAATAGAACAAATCCCCAGCAATAGAGCCAAGCTCATATTCCAAGGTCACTTTCTCCCCTTTTTCGATCCGTTTCTCCGAACCTTGCTTCAGAATCTGATAGCGCAAGCCCGTGCCCGTTGAAGTCATCTCCAATCCATGTCGCTTGATGTAGTTTGCAATATCCTCCTCTTCCTCATTCAGCAAGTAGCGGTTAGCCGTCTCCATACTGTTCTTCATCTCCGTTTTTGAGACAGGAACACTGGGCTTCTGAGGTTTCTCTTCACAGGAGAAAAACGAAATCAAAAGCAACATTATCAGATATTTGCAATACTTCTTCATTCCGTTTGATTCAACCTTTCCTTGTATTCCGGCAAGACCGATTTCAACCGTTCCACCGCTTCTTCGAATGAACACGTCAACGTGCCCCCCGCCGCATTGGTGTGGCCGCCACCTTTGAAATACTTGTTGGCCAATTCGTGCACCGAGAACGATCCTTTCGACCTGAACGACAGCCTAATCTGGTCCTGGCGCTCGGTCACCAACACCGCCATATTGATTTTCTTCATCGATAGCGGGAAATTGACCACGCCTTCCGTGTCACCCGTCTGATAATTAAAGCTATCCAAATCGCTCTTATTCAGCGCAATAATGGCAGTCGAATACGCATCGAGCACCTCCATCCTATTGTTGATGGCAAAGCCCAACAAGCGAAGCCGGTTCTCCGACATTGTGTCATAGACCATTTCATGAACATAACTATAGGGCATCGCTTTCTCCACCAAGACACTGACCAACTCAAACGTCCGTGGATGATAGATGGAATGCGCAAACGAGCCCGTATCCGTCATGATGCCCACCAAGAGGTTGGTGGAAATGTTCTCCGTCAAATACTGTTTCCCGTAATGCAGGATGATTTCGGTCACAATCTCGCAGGTACTCGAAACGCAAGTGCTTGAGTACAAGCAATAAAACATACTTTCTTCGGGGTCTCTGTGATGATCGATCAGCACTCTTGGACAACGTGTCTTTCCGATTTCGTTATGCAAGATGCCACTACGCGACAAACTGTTGAAATCCAACATCAAAATGCATTCAGCCTCGGCGATGGCAGCCTTGCAAGCCTCTGCTTGTTGTTCAAAAACCAAGATGGACTCCGAGTCAGGCATCCAATGCAAGAACTCGGGAAAATCGTTGGCGACCACCATTTTCACCTCATGTCCGAAGGCGCGTAAGAACTCCGACATAGCCAAAACCGAACCGATAGCGTCGCCGTCAGGATTGACGTGGCAGGCCAGAACAATGCGTTTAGGTGATTGAATTACAGCGTCAAAGCGCTCATAAAAGGGTTCTACTTGCATAACTTCCATAAAAGCCTGCAAAGGTACAACTTTTATTGGATTTACACCTAATTAATTATTATAAACCGGTTAGCGAGGCGATAATTGCTCAAAAGAGTTGTCGGAATAGACCAGAATGATTTGTTTCAAGGTCCCGGTAGGGGAAGGCATCAGCTGGTCAAGTCGTTTTTCTTCAGCCTTGGGTTGGTCAAACAGCGTTTCTTCCGCCATCGGTTCCACAGGAATTTCAACATACGTATCCGTAGAGACAGGCTCAATAGGGGTGACAGGCGCGAACGGTTCGGAGACCGTTATGGGACCACGACCAAAAATAATCCACTCTAAACTGTACTCCGGGAAGGTCTCTTTGAGCTTCTTGACAAAGTCCAAACTCGGGTTGTTGCGTCCCGACAAGAGGTGGGAAATATTCGACGGCTGGATGCCCAACCGAAGGGCAAATTCGGCGGCAGTCAAATTCTTTGCCCTAATGATGTGGGCAATTCTGTCTTTCATTTCTGAGTTTTCCATGACTGTATCCTCCAAAAAAATTCAGTTTTCACTCCATTTTCAGTTTACAAAGGTAAACAATTATTTATTACATATCACAAGTCAAGGAAATTTATTTCTGTAAACTCAAATAAAGAACATAAATACTTGAAGTAATTTCCTATATTATTTATTATATTTTTCTATTTATCAGTAAATTAAAATATTTAAACCAATTATTCTGATATTCAGCAGAAATTCGACATTTTTTTCATATTTTACTTCAAGTTATTTATATTAAAATACTGAATTCTCGATTTTTATATCAATCTATTGATGATTATTCAATAATTGTAAAGATATAAAATATTTACATTTGTATATTGTAAACATTTATTTATGTAAATAATTTATAATTAATTGAATATTAACATTTTATATAATTACTGTTTATTTCTGTAAACTTGACTCCTTAAGTAATAAAATGAAAGTAAACGTCTCGAATTTGGCGTTTTTCTTCCTCGGTTGGACTCCAGAATCATCCCAAATGCAAACACGCTACAATGGCCTAAAAATGCCTTTTCCCGCTTTCCGGATTTCTTCCCCACTCCACTCTTTCTTCCCTTCAGTCTATCTCCCCGATGCTCTTATTTTCTCCTCCCAACTTACACCTTATTTATATAGGGATGCTCCCGTATCGAAAAAATACGCTATCTTTGCCCGCTGTGAGAAAAAAGGAACACCATATCCAAAACCTCATCCTCGAGGGTGAACATCAGATGCTCGATTTCAAGTTCGAGATTTCAGACAGTCGGCGCATCGCGCGTTCATTGGCTGCTTTCGCCAACACCGATGGCGGACGGCTCTTGGTTGGCGTCAAGGACAACGGTGCCATCGCTGGTGTCCGTTCCGACGAGGAAATTCACATGATCCAAGCCGCTGCTGAGATGTATTGCCAGCCCAAAGTGGAATACACCACCGAGGAATGGGAGATCAACGGGAAGACCGTGCTCGAAGTCATCATCCCGAAAGACAAGCATCACAAGCACAAAGCCCCTGACAATCAAGGCAATTATAAGATCTTTGTCCGCGTCAAAGATGAGAATCTGGTCGCCGACAGCGTATTAATTAAGGTGTGGAAATCCGACAAGTTCGCGAAACCTGCGAAGATTTCGTTCACCGAGACCGAGACACAACTCCTCCACTACCTCACTGAACACGAGGAAATCACGCTTCATGAGTTCCAACAGATCGCACATATTAATAAAAGGAGAGCGGAGGCCATCCTCGCCGATTTCATCCTTGTGGGTACCATTGAGCTCATCCAAACCAACCAAAACACGGTTTTTCGGCTCACTCAGTCCTCAGAAAACGACTAATACACCTCCATTTTATGCATTAATTTATGTCTTTTTTATAAAAAAATTAAAATTTTATTTGACTGGTTTTCAAAATAGTATAATGTTTTATCAAAAATAATTGAATTTTTTGATTGCCAGTTTCCAAAAAGGTCGTACCTTTGCAATCCGCTTCCACAAAAAAGAGGGGTTGATTTGAAGGGAAAAGGGAAGCGCACAGTTCTTTGAAAGCTTGAGGCCAGCACAAGAAAACGGTCCGCATCCGTCGTGGAGACGGGAGGCGGACACGGGAAAAGGAACACAAGAGAACGAAGGCG
>CACXXW010000025.1 GCA_902771635.1 uncultured Bacteroidia bacterium
GGCTGCTTGTGACCGAGGTCACGCTTGTAGTACATCCACAGCAGGATGCCCATCGCCACGAGGCAGAAGAAAGCCTCATACAAGCCCGTCGGATGGCAAGGCAGCCACTCACTTGGCGGACAGCAGTTGCCCGTCGAACATGGTGTGTAGTTGTCGACCGAGCCGCAAAACTGTTCCTCTCCACGCATGAATACGAAACCCCAAGGCAAAGAAGTCGGCGTACCATAAATCTCGTGATTGGTCACATTGCCCACACGAATCAACGCCCCGACAAGACACACTGCAACGACAATGCGGTCGAGAATCCAGATGTAGTTGATATGCTGGAGATTGTCTTTCTCCTTTTTGGTTGACTTGTTGTAGCTGCGCACATAGAACCACAAGCCCAACAAGATGCCGATGGCGCCACCATGGCTTGCCAGACCGCCTTCCCAAACGGCTAACATCTTCAACGGATGGGAGAGATAGTATTCGGGTTCATAGAACAAGCAGTGCCCCAAGCGTGCACCAACAACAGTGAAGAGAAGCATGTAAACGAGCAGCTTATCCAACGAATCATCGGTCATCTTCTCGCGTCTATAGATACGACGCATGATAAAATATCCAATAAGAAATCCCAATGCCCAAAGCAAGCCGTACCAGCGTACAGAAAGGCTTCCAATGGAAAAAAGTACCGGGTCAACGTTCCAAGTGATGTAGTTTAGAATCATGGTTCAATAATTTGCCGCAAAAGTAAGGATAATTGTTGAATCGTTGATTGTTTAATTGTTTAATTGTTGGCTTATGGCCTATAGCTTATAGCCTATGGCTGCCCCAATGTAAAGGCAAGCCATAGACTATAGGCCATTGGCCATAGTTGAAAAAAGTTTCATCCCGATGTAACTTTTTCCGCATTTCTCCGTATTACTTTCGTAAAAGATGGACAGAAGTCAATTCAACCAGTGCGTGGAGCAATATGCCGACCGGCTTTTCCGCTTCGCGTTCTCGAGCCTCCGCAACCGCGAGCAGGCCGAGGACGTGGTGCAGGAGAGCTTTGCTCGCGTATGGGAAAAGTCCAAGACAGTAGACTTCGCCAAAGCGAAATCCCATGATTGACGAAATCCGTCAGCGACAACATTTTGTGAGCACCGAAGACTACACACCCACTGAAGAGAAAACCCAAGGAATCCCCTACCCTGACGTCAACGACATCCTGCACAAGGCCTTGACCACCCTGCCCGAAGCGCAACGCAACGCCCTCCTGCTGCGCGACTACGAAGGATACAGCTACCAAGAGATTGGCGACATAACAGGGATGAGCGAGTCACAGGTGAAGGTGAATATCTTCCGCGCCCGCACCGCCCTGAAAAACAAACTGAAAAGCATCGACAACCTTATCGACACAGAGCCATGAAGACAAACATCACCATCGACAACTACGAGGCCTTCCTCCTTGACTATATGGAGGGCAACCTCAGCCCCGACGAGGCAGTACAGCTGAAAGCCTTTGCGGCCCAAGGCATGGATTGGGAAGAGCTCACCGAGGAACTTCCACACTTGGAAGCCCCTGCTGTCACTTACCAAGGCAAGGAGAACCTGAAGAAGAAAGGGACAATCGTGCCGCTCTATGTCAAAATCGCCTCGGCTGCCGCTGCTGCCGGGCTGCTGCTCACCGTCACCTTGTGGCCCGAAAAGTCGATGCCAAGAGTGGAGCCCATCGCCAACCTCAAGCCCATTGAGGTCAGCAAAATCAATACCAATGAGCCTATAGTCCTGTTGCCGAGACGAGCTACAGAAAGCATAAACCCCTTGCCGCGCACAGGCATACGTGGGGATGACCTGCGTTCCGAGGGGCATCTTACTTCTAAGAGATGCCTTTGTTGGCTGAGTTACCTACAAAAACAGCCACCGCCTTACAAATCGACTTACCTTGGGCCAACTTTGACGAGCCCGACTTCGACTTGATGGCCTACCGCATGAACACAGAGCTGGCGATGATGTCCTTTGATGGAAACGAGTTTTCCGATGATGCAGAGGAAGAAAGCGACCTTTCGCTCATCGGCAAAGGCATCTATCTCTTGACCGACGGTCGCCACGACAGTTTTGCCAGCATCATCTCAACTGGTCTTAGCACCGCCAAAAAAGAACTCAATTTGGCCGCCACCGACATCGCCTTGACAGCCTACTACCGCGCCGATGAACGCTTCGAGGAAGCGAAAGAAAACTGGCAGGACAAACGGGAAGAATGACTTTTTTTCTCACGCTGAATACGCCGAATACGCTGAAATTGACGGATTAATACAAGTAGAGACGTAGCGCGCTACGTCTCTACATTCATAATAGTCTGCGAATTAACTACGTTGGATCTTCGATTTCTGCGTGAGAAAACTTTCTGCGTGAAACCAAATCAGAAGTTGATGCTGAACCCGAAATTGATGGGACGCACCTTTGCGTTGCTCATGTCAAAGATAGGCAACAAGGCATAGTTGGCGAAGAAGCCAATGTTTTCTCCACCCACGCGGAGTGAGGCATCCAGCTTGAATTGGTTGATGCTTGCTCCATAGTAGCGTTTGCTTTGCGTGCCATCTTCCAGCTTCACACGATTCCATTGGGCAATGCGCAAGCCACCGGTCACGCCTGCGTCGATGTACATGCTGCGCGTCGGACGGACTTCCAGCATCAATGGCATTTGCAGGAACAATGCGCCATATTTGCTGTTCTTCACGACCTGGTCCGATTCAATGGGAACGAGGGTGTACACCACATTGTCAGGGTTATACTCGATCTTGATATTATTGTTCCAGCTGAAGTTGTTCCAGCCGAGGCCGACACCGGTAAACAGGCCCACTCTATGTCTTCTGTCGAAGGCGACGCCCACATCGGCGATGTTGAAACCAAAATACCAGCTGCGCAAAGGTCTGATTTCCATGCCTTGGGCACCGTTGTTGGTATTCACGACATCAGCAGGGGTATTGAAGAGCATATTCAATCCTGCCTCGAAGCCATTCCAGTTGGCGTCGAAAAGGAGGTTCTTTTTCACGGGGCGTCTGTCCTTGGATTTGTATTCCTTTGACGATGATTTCTCCATTGCATTCGATTTCACAACATTCAAACCATCGACATTCAAGTCACCGCTTCCAAGCAGTGTGGCTTGCAACACGTTGCATCTACCCTGAAGGATGATATCTCCCGAACCATTCAAGACAACGTGTACGGTATCGTAATCCAACTTCATAACCATGTCGCCCGATCCACTATTATAGACATTGATATAGTCACCTTTTATGGTGTTCTTGCAGATGACATCGGCCGATGAAAGCAACTGTATATTCTCGAGCTGCGAGACTTCAACTTCATAGTCGTGGGAACTGGAAAGAAGGAGCATATCCGACTCTGCACGGTAGTCAGAGACAATCTCACCTTCTTTCTTCAATGAAAAATGTCCCGGAGTCTGACTGATAACGACATCGCCCGAACCCGTTACCCGAATAACGCGAATTGGGGAATTGTCTTTTTTTTCAGGACGATAGTTGTTCGGCATATCAAACTTTCTCTCAAACTCTGCGCCCCACTGCTCCATTTTACGACCCCATTCTTCCATTTCTGCACCCCATTGCTCCATGTCTTGTTCAAAAGTCTTCCAATCGATTGAATCCGAAAGATATTGGAGGTTCATGCCCAATTCACGCATCCGATCGGAAAACTGTTCTTGGGCTTGCTTTATTTCAGCCATTCGGCTTTTCATGATGCTATCCGTTTTGGGATCAATCGGTTTGGGTTCATTCACCTGTGCCCTCATCGTCCCGAAGGCCAACAGCAGCAAGGCTGCAAAAAATAATCTTGTTTTCATTGTATTAGTATTTTAATGTTTGTTGTTTTTCTGCACTATTGACACTTCACCGGGAATCACATCCTTAGAGCCTTGACCATCATGGCGGAGGGACATCCGCCATCTCCAATGCGCGAAGGACACCCTTGTACTCAGGAGATTGCGGGTCAAAGCCCGCAATGACGGTAAAGGGTTGAATGTAGTACTTCCCTTTTGTGTGTCATCACAGGTAATACGAAGAAACAACAAAAAAGTTACAGCCCTCACTCAAAAAAAGCGGAAAAATAGCATTTACGCTCGGCGGTGAGGGTGTCGCCTTCGGTCAATTGCAACTTCACATAGACCTTTTGCAGGTCAAGGTTGCGCAAATATTCGCTTAAGCCTTCAATGACAAATTTCTGGTTCTCATTGGCATCCAACTTCACCGTCACTTTTTGTTCAAACAACGGACGGTCTTTGAGTCCGTCATGTTTAAGGTCTTCAAAATCGCACACCTTGACGGTCAGCATGCCATCAATATTACGAAGCAAGTCTGATGTGACGAAAACACCATAATCTTTCCAGTCGAGGCTCAAAAGCACAGGCGCAAAAAGCGTCTTCAACCGCTCTTGCAGCACCTTGGGATTGCCATAATAGTCGATGGACGACCACGAAGTCACGGGCCAAGCGTCGTTGAGTTGCCAATAGAGCGTGCCCATATTGTAAGGCTTCGCCGTGCGGTGCGCCTCTATGGCAATCTCCATGCCGTATGCTTGCGAAAGTTGGCTCAAATACACATACTCCTCAAAGTCCTTTGGTTGGGCATTGGGATAATAGCGTTTGATAAAATCGTCGATTTGTCGCGTGCCACGGGCATGTTTCTGGTGCGACGCAATCACCTCGGCATCCTTGCTCAACTCCTCGCCTTGCGCGATTTTCAGCAAAGCGACCCACTTTCTCACGATAGACCTCGTAAGGCAGCTCGCCCCACCAAACGCCCCAATAATGCACATCGCCTTCCGTCAGGCTCTCGGGTCGGCCCCAACCTTTCGAAGGTGAACTAGGCCAGTAGGGTCGCGTGCCGTCATACAGAGTCACCGCTTCTGGTAATATGGTTTCAAAGAGTTGGTCGTATCCAGCCTTAATGGCCTGGTCGTCTTCTTCCGACCAATTCAGCGACTTTTGCCAGCCCCAGTTATAGTAACCTTCCGAGATCTCGTTGCCCCCGCACCACAAGGCCAACGACGGATGCGAAGCCAAGCGTTTCACCTGCTCCTCCGCCTCGATTCGGGCGTTTTCGAGGAAAGCCTCGTCGTAGGGATACATTGTGCCGGCATACATGAAATCCTGCCAAACCAAGATGCCATATTTGTCACAAAGCGTGAAAAAGTCGTCGGAAGGATAAATGCCACCGCCCCACACGCGAAGCATATTGAAATGGGCGTCTTTGGCTTGCTCCAGGAGTTGAATCGTATGGTCAACATCAATCCAGGTCTCAATCATCTCCTCGGGGACATAGTTGGCGCCTTTGGCATACATCGGTACACCGTTCACCTTGAAATAGAACGCCCGCCCGATGCTGTCAGGCTCATCGACCATCTCGAAGGTTTTAATACCAGACCATATTTTCTTGAAATCCAAAACCTTATCCCCGTCTTTTAGGAGAACACCAAAGACATAAAGCGGTTGTTCGCCCATCTCGTTGGGCCACCACAATTCTGGATTTTCAATTTCAAAGTTCAGGATCTCATTTTGGGTACCGCCATTAAGGCGTATAGTTTTCTGGCTGTTTTTCTCACCATTGACATAGATTTCTGCCACGTAATTCCCTTCAGCTTTGCTTTCCACATCAAGGCAAAAACGCATCGTAGCCTTCTCGTTATCAATGTTTTCTGTGACAATATATGCGTTTTGCAATTTCGCATCCGACCAACCAATCAATTCCACCCGTTTCCAAATGCCCACATTCTTGTACTTCGGTGCCCAGTCCCAGCCATGTTGATAGGGAGCTTTGCGCGAAACGGCATATTTTTCAGGCAATCGAGGCTGATGTTGCTCATACAAAGCCAATTGTGTGCTGTCATAACGAGGAAAATGCACTTCCAAAAGGTTGTCTTTCTTTTTCAGCAAGTCTTTCACCTCGTGTTTCCAAACGCGGAATTGGTTGTCAGCAAAGAAGAGTTTTTCGCCGTTCAATTTCACTTCGGCGTATGTATCAATGCCTTCAAATTCCAATTCAACATTCTCTTTTTCAAGCAAATCCTTGTCCGCATCAAAACGCAAGGTGTAGTCCCAAGGATGGTCTGAAATCCAAAGCAATTGGTTTTCCACCGTGCCGAGATAGGGATGCGGTATCACGCCGTTGTCATAGAGGCTCTGCTGCACCACCGAGGGCACATCGACCTGCATATTAATATTTAAGGTGTCGCCCGTGAGCGTCCAGCCTTGGTTGAGGAGTTGCGCGACGACGTTTTGCTTTTCAACCTGTTGGCACGCTGAAAAGGCGAATGCCAGTATTATCAGGGGAAGTAGTTTTTTCATTGTGAGTTTTTTTGGGCACGCAGAAATCGCTGAATTATGGGAATTGTTGCCGCTTCGCGCCATTGCGAGCGACGCATATTTTGCTGCCGGTAGGTTCATATAGTTCTGCGTATTCTGCGTGAAATAATCAAAACGGATTCAGCATCTTTTCCATTTCATAAATCAAGTCCTTGTTCGACTCGGTCCAGACCATAGTGGCACCCGTGTTGTCCTTCTGTTTCGGATAGAGTTTCTCATTAAAGCGCGGCACCCAATGCGCCAACGAAGCGTGGCAATGCACCGCGCCCGTCATGTCAAGAATCTCCTTCACATTACCGAGGTTGATGCCGCCGCCCGGCATGATGCCGATTTTGTCGCCATAGCGCAACTGCATCTCTGCAATCATCGGAACACCTTCAAGGGCCGTAGGCTTGCCACCCGAGGTCAAGATCTTGTCGAAGCCGAGTTCAATGAGTTGTTCAACCGCCTCAAAAGGTTTCAAGCAGGCATCGATGGCACGGTGGAAGGTGAACTTCAAGCCTTCTCCTGCTCCCATCAAGGCCTTAATGGTCTCAACGTCAAGCTCTCCCTTGTCGTTCAATCAAGGCACCGATGACCACACCTTCGAAGCCGAGCTTCTTGCAAAGCATGATGTCGGTCTTCATCATCTCGGCTTCTTCCTCATCGTAGATGTAGTTGCCCGGTCGCGGACGGATGAGCACGCGAATAGGGATAAAAGAAATGTCGATGGCCTTGGCCAAAGTTCCGAACGAGGGCGTCACGCCACCCACTTCGAGGCATTCGCACAACTCCACGCACTGGGCGCAGCCGTCCATCGCGTTCTGCAACGACTTGATGCCGTTGGCACATATTTCCAATCTAATCATAAGAATTTTGGGGCAAAGATATTGAAATTGTTGAACTGTTGAGTGTTTAATTGTTTAATTGTTGGCGGAAAAAGTCTCAATTTATGAAAAAACACTATTTTTGCGGAGTAAAAAGACAAAAAGCCATGTCAGAGAAAGAAATCAACGCCTACCGCTTGACTTCGTTGGAGGAACCGACGGATGAGATGCTGGCGTATATTATGCGGGAAGTGGCGGAGGAAGCAAAACAAAGCAACGAAGAGGCCTTGGAAAGGTTTTTCGATGAAATCAGCCTGATGTATCAACAACAATACGGAAACTAATAAAAAAGATATGTGTAACAACTGCCTGAATGGGCAAAACAAATAATTGAATAACCAACCCTAACCCAATAAATTAAAATTAAAAGCAAAAGACAAAACAAACCATCTAACATAACATAACCCTTGAGCTTTACGCTCTTGTTCTCTGCCTGTAAAATCTGGTAAATTTTAAGTGGGAGAATAAGTAAGCGGAAAGTTTGCGTTTTAGGCGCAAACTTTTTCGTGCTTATTACCACAATGGTTTACCAGAGCCTTCAGACATAATAAGCAATGAAACGAAAGGTGAGCGCCTTTCTTCATGGCTTGCAGGCAAGGGCAAAAGGCCTTTCCTAACCTCCAAGCACCATGAAAACGAAAACGCCACAAGAAAATCCCGAATTCCATTTAGGCCAACTCCTCAAAGCCGAACTTGCCCGACAAGGCCGCACGGCCACATGGCTGGCCAAACAAGTACACTGCACCCCAGAAAACATATACAAAGCCTATCGCCAGCAATGGATTTCCATACCACTACTCTTCGAAATCTGCAAAGCCTTGGATTATGATTTCTTCAAGGAGTGTTCTTCATATTTGGAAGCTAAAAAAACGGAATAATGGTTATACTTTTCCGATATGATTTTTCAGTTTATCTGATAAAAAGAGTTAGTATATAAACATTAACAACAAATGGATAACACCTAAATTTGCCAATGAATTTTATTTAACTAAAACCGATGTGCCAAATGGGATATAACATGGCAACAATGATATGAAGAAAAACAACAAATCGTATGCAGCCCCTACGGCTGAACTGATTGAAATCCAACCAGTTTCCATCCTAATGGCTTCCGGAACCAATGGCGGAAGCGGTAGCCAAGGTGATTCGCCTATCGGTGAGGACGACTAAGCCTTCATTAGCATCCTTCCAAAACAACAAACACAGAACAAACAATTAAAACCAATTAATTATGCGTAAAAACAGAATCTTATTGGTGGCTTGCGCTTTAGCGGCATTTGCCTTCCTCACCACCTCATGCAAGAAAAACGAAGAAAAAGCTTCCGCTATTGTTTCCACAAGTGCTCTTGAAGCAGATGATGAAGACAGAGTATACCTCGATTTTGGGGACCGTAACAGAATGAAATGGAATGGTGGAGACAAAATTAAAGTTTATAACTTCAACCTTGATGCTCCCAGAAAGACTGAAGTGGTCGAGTGGGAAGCCGGCCCTGAGGCCGAAGGCGAAGCCATCGCTTACTTCGAAGGCCCATGTGTCAGTCACCCCCAAAGCCCCGCGGGTTACCATTTCATCTATCCTGCCGAAATGGTCAACGGGTCAAACTCATTAGATAACAGTACGACCTTCACCATAGGCGACACGCAGCAATACACTGAGCTTGTCAACAAAAACGGTTACAGGATCACCACCATTCAGCCTGGTGCCATGCTTCAGTGGGCTCAAAGTGAAAACAAGGATTTCACGATGCAAAACCTCTTCGGTATTGCCCGTGTTTACATGACTGGTAGCAAGACTGTTGCTAAAGTTGAAATCATAGACAGCTATCTGGCTCTGACTGGTACAGCTGAGATTAGCTTGCCGAATTTTGATTATGGCGTATTTCAGACTCTTTTCAATGATTACAAACAAGGCAACATTGCCTATATTGATTGCTTCGAATATGCTTATGATAATTTTAATTATAGACCTCATCCCACTGGCAATAAGGTGACGTTGAACTGCGCCTATACCTTTAATGGTGAATCATTTGATGGTGTAAAACTGTCCAATCCTGATTCCAAGTCCTTCATGTTCTGCCTGCGTCCTGGTGCTTTGAGCCAAGGCTTTACTGTTAAAGTGTACTTCACTGACCACACTGGTAGAATCATTGATATGTATGCCAACACTGATAACTTGCCAAACCCGAGAAAGTATTGTATCGTTCCTGGCAGAATCCAAGCTATCAAGTTCTTGGATGCTGATGGTTTCTTTATCGATGTTGACGGCATTGATGCTAATGGCGATCCGATTTTCACACCATTCGAATGGTAATCTTTGCCAAAGATTGGTATAACAACATTCAGAAAGCACTTCCCGTTAGGGAGGTGCTTTTTTTGTATATTCATACTCTCAATTCAACACAATCTCCTTCAAAACCTCCTTCCCCACCAATTCATTCAAATTCTTCAGCAACAACAATTTGGAATAATTCAATTCATTGCGAAGCGCATCGGAATCAACGCGAACGAAAATACTGTAAAGGTATAATATTCCACCAAAATTGCCTTTTTTTGCCAACTTTGGCGGAACATTCCAAAAAGGAATAAAGTTTCTTTTGCTCAGCCTACATAAAAATCTTTGCACATATTGAGAGACGCTTAAAGGAAGCAGGTCTTCAGCAAAAAGGCGTCTAATGCCTAACCGAATTTTATTGCAGTTTTGCAGTAAATTTGGGATAGAATCCCTATTGAAATCGGAATTTACTGTAATTTTGCAGTAAATATCTGATAGAATTGTCGTATAACCATGAAAGCTAAACTCCTTATCTCATTTCTTCTCAGCTTTTTCACGCTTAGCGCCTTCGCGCAAAACACTCATATCCTCCCTACCCCACAGCAAGTCGAAACCACTGAGGGCCAGTTTATTTGGGATGAAAGTGTCGTGCTGACTTACGATGCCTCCGATGCCGAAATCAACCAAATCATTATGCTTTTCCGCAACGACTTGGACCGCATCAGTGGCAAACAAGTGCAGTTTTCGCGCGGCGTCATCAAAGGCAAGCACTTTATCGAACTCATCAAGACAGACCACCTTGGCGTGAAAGAAAACGAGGACCAAGCTTATCGCCTAACCGTCAATAACAATTTCATTCGACTTGAAGCCACCACCAACACGGGACTTTTCTACGCTGTCCAAAGCTTGAAACAGCTCTACCGTTACTCCTTCCTGAAAAACAAAGGCGAAATCAATATCCCTTGCATGACCATCACCGACTGGCCCAACTTCAAGATACGCGCATGGCAGGACGATATCAGCCGTGGCCCCATCGTTAGCATGGACTACCTGAAACGCCTTATCCCTCAGCTGGCAGAGTGTAAGCTCAATGCGTTCTCGCTCTACACCGAACACACCTTCAAGACCAAATGCCATCCCGACATTGCGCCCACCGATGCCTTCACCGCCGAGGAAATCAAAGAGTTGGAGGATTTTTGCAAGCCGTATCACATCCAAATCATTGGCAACCAACAATGTTTCGGACATTTCGAGGAGATTTTGTGCAATCCCTTCTACAGCCATCTAGCCGACACGAAATGGAACCTCAACCCCGCCAAGGAAGAGACCTACCAATTCCTAGAAGACCATCTCCGCGAGGTGGCAAGAGCTTACAAGTCACCCTACTTCAACATCAACTGCGATGAAACCGAAAGCCTTGGGCAAGGCTTTGCCAAGGCCTATGTCGATTCCATTGGAACGGAAACTGTGTATTACCAGCATATCAATCGCGTCAACCGGATGCTACGCCCCTATCGCAAGCGCGTGATGATGTGGGGCGACATTGCCGACCAACACCCAGAAATCCTTGATAACTTGGACAAAGACATCTTCCTCATCGCTTGGAGCTATGTGGGTATCGACAGCTTCGACAACTTCCTGCAACCCTATGTCAAATCGGGACGCAATCAAGGCCAACATCACCAACCTGTGCCGCGATGGTTACAAAAACGGTGCGATGGGTGTCATCAACACCTGTTGGGATGACTTCGGTGAGTCGCTGACTAACTGCGCGTTATATGGTTTGGCCTTGGGCGCAGAAACAAGTTGGAACCCCGCCACAAAACAAGAACGCAACACCGAAGCCAACTTCACAGCGCATTTCTTAGGAAGCCTTTCCGATGAAATCTGCCAACATTTGGATGAAATCTCCGAATGGTCGAAAATCGACGGCATCGGCAAATTCAGCGCCATGACCGAACCCATGGTACCCTTCTACCCTGCCCTCGTCAACGATTCCATCAAGGCATTGAACCAAAGGGCATCAGTAGCATTGTCCGTCGTGGAGAAGGCTTTAATCAACGACAAAAAACAGGTCAAGAAAAACGCCGACCTTTTCGATAACGCCCTCTATGCCGTGCATCGCATGCAGTGGTGTGCCAATCGCAACCTCACCCGTTGCCAACTCTTCCGAACCTACAACAGCCCCACCGAAACCAACACCGCTGAAAGCCAAAGGATGATTCAAGAGCTGATTTCTGCACTGCATGAGCTGAAAAACGAATATGTCAAGGTTTGGAACATTGAGAGCCGCTCCTATTGGCTTGATGTCAACTTGAAGAAATACGATGACATTGCCATCGAGTTGCAACAGCTTGGATATGTCCCGTTTATTGAACCAGCAACCGATGCGGAAGGCAATGCTGCCGTGGCTTTAAAGACCATTTTCGGAGACAAGGAAATCCACTATACCCTTGATGGAAAAGAAGTGAAGCGAAACGATTCCATTTATTACAATCCTATTGTCTTAGAGCGTCCTTGTCTTGTCAAAGCGGCTTGTTTCAATGACCTGGGCGAGCCTGTATGCGCAGAGCGTTATTTCTGCTACCACAACGGGATGGGACGACTGAAGCAACTGAACAGTCCAGCAGGCAACTACCGTCCTGAATACTCGGGCGGTGGCGATGGCGCTCTTCTTGACGGCAGTCTTGGCAGCGACGACTATAAAGACGGCCACTGGCAAGGTTTCTATGGTATTGATGCCGACCTCGAACTGGACTTCGGCAAGTACCAAAAAGTCAATGCGCTGAATATAGGATTTCTGGTGAATGCCCACGACTGGATTTTGCGTCCCAACGAAATTGAAGTCTACACCTCAAATGACGGCAAGAACTACAAGCCTTACAAGTCCTTCACCCTTACGGCAGAAACACCTTTGACAGGCAACCATACCTTCCGCGAGCGATTTGAATTGCCTAGCCTTTCAACACGCTATTTGCGTATCGTGGTGAAGAATCCCGGGAAACTGCCAGAAGGCCTACCTGGCAGCGGCTACGATTCTTGGATCTTTATGGATGAGGTGATGGTGGAGTGATTAGTTGCCTCTTGTGCGGCTATAACTCAACCCCAACTCGTAAGATTGAGGCGAGACCTCCTCGCCTGACAATTCCACCTCCAAAACACAATTCTCTTTAATCAGGCTCTTAAGCCACAAGGTCTCGGTGCGCAATTCCCCTTCCTGCAATGTGTTGAGTGGGAAATATTCCTCGGCCAACATACGATTGGGCATTCCCTTTTCAACAATCCTCACATGCAACCAAACATTGGTCACTCTGCCTGGACCCAAATTGTGCAAATCGAGTTGTAAAGTACAGTCAGCCTTCTCGTTGACATTAGTCGGTTTTGACTCGAATTGCACCCCTTTCATGAGCAGGCTTGGAGTGTCATCGACAGGCACCACCTCAATCGTGGAAGCCAGATAGTCTTCAGGTATTTGTCCGATCGCCCAACTAGGCATCGTAGTTTCCAAATAGTAATACCTCTTGTCATTGAAAAGAAGATAACGCTCCGCTTCCACCTCATCGCAATGCACGCCAATAGCCATGTGTTCGGGCAAAACCAAAAGGATGAAGTCGACTTCCATCTCATAAAGCAAGGCGGTCAACAAAGCTACCTTGTCCTCGCAGTCGCCACAGCCATCCACCAAGGTTTCGATAGGGTAACGCACATACTCATCTGCGCCTTTGCTGTCGGCATCATAGGCATAGGGTAACGACTGAACGAAAGAAAGCGCCAAGTTAATCCTGTCCAACTCCGTGAAGGCATTTCTGCTGAATTCCTCCGCCAAGGCATACATCACGGGGCGGTCGTGTTCGGAGAGCATGAAACTGAAATAATTGGGCGGCAACTCTCCATCTTGGAATTGGTAGCGATAAGCCAGATGCTCACGCTCGTTCCGAAAATAACTATAGAGATGTTTACTGATATTCAGCGAGATGGAACAATTCTTCTTGTTGAATTCCCAAGTATGCTCCACCTCATAATAACCTTCATGCTCCACCACGGAATGGGCAAAGGCAGTGAGGCTGAAAAAGGCCAATAATATTATAAGGTGCAAACGCGCTCGCATGGGATGGGGTCTTTTCCCTTGTTAACGCAAGAATCGTGCTAAAATTGTGAATGGGTTGTAGGGCTGTCACACCGTGGCAGCCGCCTCGTATGGTTGCATAACGCGGCTGCCGTAATACGACAGCCCTACAGCCTTATTTCCCCCAATAATGGAAATCCTTCACCTCTTTCAGCAGTTCCTTTACGGCTGCCTCCAGCTGTTCATCGATGCCATCAGCCATCTTCTCCGGTGTATTGCGCACTTTAATATCTGGCTCCAGTTGGGTGTTTTCCAGCCAGTTGCCTTGCTCGGTGCGATAACCTACCACCGGCAAACCGAAATATAACGACGGATCTTGCAAGGTTTCCCAAGTCACGCTCGACATGGTGCCAGGCACGGGCATACCGACGAGGCTACCCATCTTCTTGTACTTGTAGACCCAAGGTGTGCCATGCGCATTGCTGTAGTTAGCTTCTCCGATGAGCATAACCGAAGGCTTATTGTAGCGTCGCGAAGGCATCACACAGGCCACGCTGTCGTTGATGACCTGCTCAAGGTATTTCTCGCCACTGAACAGTATCTCGATGTCCTCGTGAAGACGACCACCACCATTGAAACGCGTGTCGATGACGATACCGTCACAAAGATTGTACTTGCCAAGGATTTGTGAATACACATCGCGGTAGCTGGCATCGCCCATACTGCGGATATGGACATAGCCCAAACGCCCGTTGGACAGTTTCTTCACGGTCTCTTCATTGTGCTTCACCCAACGGTTGTACAGCAGTTCATTCATTGTGCTGTGGCTGATAGGTTTCACGGTCTCGTCCCACGTCTTGCCGCCATCCGACACGGTCACCAAAACGGTCTTGCCACGCTTGTTGTTGAGCAGTGGATAATAGTCCATGCCTTTCTTAATCTCCACACCGTCAATCTTTTCGATAACGGAGCCTGCTTTCACCTTGGAACTTTTCTTGTCGAAAGAACCACCTTCCACAACTTCGGCTATCTTCAGGCCGTCACCGTTGTAGTCGAGGTCGAAGAGAACACCAAATTCGGCCGTGGCATCACCTTTGCTTCCAGGACGGTAACCCGAACCCGTATGCGAGACGTTCAACTCGCCCAAAAGCTCGCTCAACATCTCGGAGAAGTCGTAGTTGTTGTTGATATGCGCCAAGAAAGGCTGATAGGCTTCTTTCATCAAGGCCAAATCCACACCGTGGTGGTCCTTCATGAAGAAACGCTTCTCGATTTGCAGGAAGACGTGGTCGAACATATACTCACGCTCGGCGGCAAGGTCAAGTTCCATAGTAGCGTCAAATTTAATCGATGTCGATTTGCCGTTCTTGTCCACCTTTTGCAGGTTATTGCCAGAGAGCAGGTAGATATTGTCATCCCTTACGGCCAGATAGGCACCGCCCTGCCCCATTTTCTTCAAGATCTTCATCGACTTCTCGCGCACGTCAAGTTCCCAAAGGTCGTAGCCTTTCTCAAAAGAGGTCATAAAATAGAGCTTTTCGCCATCTTTCGACAAAGCCATGCCGCTCAGGTTCGACGACATCGGGGTCAGACGAATAACGCGGTCTTGCAAGTGTTCCAAGTCCACTTCTATCTTCTTGGCTTCCTTGGGTTTCTCATCTTTCTTTCCATCTTTATCATCGTCTTTCTTGTCTTTCTTATCCTTTTTCTTGTCGCTCTTCTCCTCCTTTTTAGCCTCATCTTTCTTGTCATTCTTTTTGCCTTTTTCCGTCTCCTTCAGCAAGGCATATTCCTCCTTGTTAAGGCGGAACTTGTCGTAGGCATCCTGGTTCAAGAAAGCGATGAAAGCATCCCTTTGACTGCCCCACGAGGCATGGGATCGCATACCATATCTATCTGAGTTGTAAATAATCGCATTACCATCCAACACCCACTGCGGGTCATCATCAAAGTAGGCACTCTCGGTGATGTTGTATATCTTCTTATCACCGCTGGCCGACACGATACCGACATCGGAATATGGGTCGCGCATATGGGTAATCAAGGTCAAGGCAAACCATTTTCCATCGGGTGACCATTCATAGCCCAAGCTGCCATAATGCTGAGTGCCATCCGTGATTTGACGCACTTCCTTGGAAGCTATATTGTAGACTTTCAAGATATTGCGGTTTTCGACAAAAGCAATTTCCTTGCCATCGGGCGAATAGTCGGGATTGCTCCGCTCAATGCCGTCGTTCGGGAACAAAGGCTTCTCATCAATCAAGGTGGCATAAGCGAAGTTGAAGTCTTCTTTGCGAGCAATGGTGGCTTGGTAAAGGTTCCAGTAGCCGTCGCGTTCCGAGGAATAGACCAATGTGCGGCCATCCTTCGAGAATGAAGGGCTACGCTCGGCTTGTGGCGTATGGGTAATCTGTTTGGTGGTGGCGTATTCGTCCACGCCTGTGACAAAGACCTCACCGCGTGAAACAAAGGCAATCAGTTTGCCATCGTTGCTCAGGGCGAAGTTGCCCGCGCCCTTAAAGTCCTGCTTTACCCTCTGTTCCGGCTCTTGGTCGTTCACAATCTCAATGTTTACCTTTTGCGGCTCACTGCCTATGCGTTGCGTGTAGATTTCGCCCATATACCCGTAGCACAGCAAGCCATCATTGGCCACACTCAAGAAACGGACAGGATGCGTCGTGAAGTTGGTCACAGCCTCCACCTGCTCGAGATTGTTGGCGGGTGCCTTATAAACATTGAAGCTGCCGTTGTTGCGTTCGCTGAGGAATACGACATCCTTATAGCCAGGCAAATAGCGCGGGTCGCGATCCTCGCCGACATTAGTTGTAAGTATGGTATGCGTCTTTTTTTTGGCATTATAGTACACCACATCGCGGGCAACGGATGAGGTGTGGTGCTTGCGCCACACATTTTCGCTGCCCTTGCGGTCATAGTAGAGGAACGACTTGCCGTCCTTGTCGAACGACATGCTGCTCACTGGAACGGCAACCACTTGCTCTGGGCGACCGCCTTCGATGCTCACCTTATATAATTCAGTAATCCAACTCGCAGCAAACTGCACATTCTCGGCGGATTTTTGGATTTGTGCGGTGAAATAAATCTCCTTGCCATCAGGTGAGAAAGCCAACGGAATCTCAGTGGCCGAATTCGTGGTAATGCGTTTGGCCACGCCGCCTTCTGCCGATACCAAATAAAGGTCAAAGTTGCCATTGCGGTCGGTGGCGAAAGCGATTTGCTTACCATCGGGCGACCAAACCGGGTCAGTATCGAAAGCGGCATTTGTCGTGATTTGTAAAGCTTTACCGCCAGTGGCATTCACAACATACACATCACCTTTGTAGCAAAAGGCAATCTTGTCGCCTTGAGGCGAAATCACATTGTGGCGCAGCCACAGCGGCTGGGCAGAGAGATTCAAGCCTACTGCCAATAAGATTAAAATGAATAGTTTTTTCATAGGTTTATTTTATTGATTATTATTTATTTAACTTTAAAACCAAAAACAAATTCGTTTTCCAAAAATAGCTCCAGCCTATCCCCAACATGGACTTCGCCCACACCCTGTGGTGTGCCCGTGAAAATAATATCGCCCTCTTTCAGTGTTACGAAACGCGAAACATGGGCAATGATTTTGTCAAAACTGAAAATCATATCACGGCTATGGCCTTGCTGCACCCATTCTCCATTGAGTTTCATGCCGAAAGCAATGTCATCAGGGTTTCTCAACTCACTGATTTTCTTGAATTCTCCTATCGGAGCTGAGTAATCAAACGCTTTGGCAATCTCCCATGGATGGCCTTTGGCCTTGCATTGGCTTTGCAGGTCGCGGGCAGTGAAGTCAATGCCCACGGTGATGGCATCATAATACTCAGAAGCCTTTTTCTCATCAATCGCCTTTCCCGATTTGCAGATGCGCAACACCAGCTCCGTTTCATAATGAATTTCCTTGCTGAAATCAGGATAAGGGAAAGACTCACCAGGAGCCAACAAAGCCGTTTCGGGCTTCATGAAAAACATGGGCTCTGTCGGCAGCGCATTGTCCAACTCCTTGACATGTGCCAAATAATTGCGTCCTATACAGATGATTTTCACCGCCTTAATGTTTAATCGTTTTTCCGCCCATGCGCAACTTGATGGCTGTCACCACCTTCTTTGTATAGCGCGGAAAGTCGTTTTTCATGATCCAGTCGTAATAAGGCGGCTCCATACGGAACACATCTTCCACCCTCTTGCCTTTGTGCTTGCCGAACATAAAGACTTCCTTGCCTTCCTCATCAAAGATGATTTGTCCCGAAAGGTCGGCGTTCTTATGATGTGCCGAAAACTCGGAAAGCTGCTTCATGTCGTTGGTCGGGCCCTGCGACTTGTTTCCTTTACCATCCTCGAAATCGACGCCTTGATATTTATCAAGCATGGCGCGGAGCACATCGTATGTGGCCTTGGTATCAGCCATGGCACCATGCGCACCTTCCAACTCGGCATGACAGAAATAGCGGTAGGCGCTCTTCAACGTTCGAGGTTCCATTTTCATGTAGATGTTCATCACATCGATGAAACCGCGGTCTTTAAGGTCGAAGTCATAATCCACACGGAGAAACTCCTCCACCAGCATCGGCAAGTCGAACTTCAGGATATTGTAGCCCGCCAAATCAGCATTGCCGATGAACAACGCGATTTCCTTGGCCTTTTCGCGAAAGGTGGGCTTGTCGGCCACCATCTCATTGGTATAGCCGTGCACCGAAGTGGATTCCTCAGAAATCGGCATCTCGGGATTGAGCAGCCACACGCGCTGTTCTTCCTCTCCGTTCACGTTGATTTTCAGCACACTCATCTCCACGATACGGTCGTGCGAAGTGTTCAAACCCGTCGTTTCCAAGTCAAAAAAAGCGATGGGCCGTTTCAGATTCAGTTCCATAGTTATTGAGTCTAACGAAATAAAGGGTTACATATTTTGAGTGCAAAAATAACACATAAAACGCTCCGATATTCATTTTTTTCCTACTTTTGCCCCACTTTTCAGACAAAAAAGAACTATTAGAAAGTATCAAATTATTGAAAGACATGATGGAAGAAAATGAAATGAAAGAAAGAGAAGAGCTGTTCTCAAAGGCAGTCAAAGCAGGAAAGAGAACCTACTTTTTCGATGTGAAGTCAACGAAGAACGACGAGAAGTACATCACCATAACCGAAAGCAAGCGCCGTTTCGATGAAGGTCTGCAACGCTTCTTCTATGAGAAGCACAAGATTTTCCTCTACAAGGAAGATTTTGAGAAAGTTTCCAAAGGCCTCAACGATGCCATCAAATACATCGAGACGGGTGAATATCCTGCCGACTACTACGACCAGCCCGAGCCGCGCCACTTCGAACAATCGGAAGGCGAAAGCCACACCGAGATCGACAGCGCCATCGACAAATGGTTCGACAGCTTGGATAAATAAGCTTTAAACGTCAAAAAACACGGAGGCCGCGAGTTTCGCGGCCTTTTTTGTTGCACAATCTTGACCGGACAAAAACTTATCAACAAAACGATAAGCTGTTGATAACTTTCGTTTCTACGCGGCAATAATTCCCTCCAAAACCCGTAATTTTGTAGCGTAAATCTTTTGAAGGAAATGTGTAAGACTATAGCGATTGCAAACCAAAAAGGCGGCGTGGGCAAAACCACTTCCGCCATCAACCTCGCGGCCAGTTTGGCCGTCCTAGAATATAAGACGCTCCTCATCGATGCCGACCCCCAAGCCAATGCCACATCAGGTGTGGGCATCGACCCAAGAACCGTGGAAACAAGCATCTACGAATGCATCATCGACCAAGTGGACCCGAAGACTGTCATTGCGGAAACGGAGACACCCAACCTCTTCGTGCTCCCCGCTCACATCGACCTCGTGGGGGCCGAGATTGAGATGATCAACCTGCCGGAGCGCGAACTGATGATGAAAAAACTGTTGGCTCCTATCAAAGATGAATACGACTTCATCATCATCGACTGCTCACCGTCGTTAGGTTTAGTCACCGTCAACTCACTCACGGCTGCCGACTCGGTCATCATCCCCGTGCAATGCGAATATTTCGCCCTAGAAGGCCTTGGCAAACTACTGAATACCATCAAGATAGTCCAAACCCGCCTCAATCCCGACTTGGAAATCGAAGGCATATTGCTCACTATGTTCGACACCCGCTTGCGCCTATCGAAACAAGTGGTTGAAGAAGTCAAAATGCATTTCCAAGACATGGTGTTCAACACCATCATCAACCGCAACACACGTTTGAGCGAGGCACCGAGTTTTGGCAAGACCATCGTCATGTACGATGCCGGCAGTACGGGAGCCATCAACTATCTCAACCTAGCGCGCGAAATCCTTGAAAAGAACAACTTATCCACCAAAAACGCCTAAACATCATGCCTGACAAGAATAGAAAAGCCTTGGGGCGCGGCCTCGACAACATATTAGGCAGCCCTGAAACCGACATCACCAGCAAGGACATCAGCGGCGACTTCGTGGCTGGTGCCGTTGCCGAAGTCGACATCGACCTCATTGAGACCAACCCCTTCCAGCCCAGAACGGAGTTTGATGAGACTGCCTTGAGAGAGTTGGCACAATCCATCAAGGAACAAGGTGTGATTCAGCCCGTTACAGTGCGAAAACTCGGCTACAACAAATACCAGCTCATCTCGGGTGAGCGCCGTCTGCGCGCCTCCAAGATGGCAGGACTCACCAAAATTCCAGTATTTATCCGCGTGGCCAACGATGAACAAATGCTGGAATTGGCCCTCATCGAAAACATCCACCGCGAAAACCTCAACGCCATTGAGGTGGCCATCTCCTACCAACGCCTTATCGACGAGTGCAATATGACGCAAGAGGAAGTGAGCGAGAAAGTGGGCAAGAGCCGTAGCGCCGTAGCCAACTTTTTGAGACTGTTGAAGTTGCCAGCAGAGGTGCAAATCGCCATCCGCGACGGGCACATCACCATGGGTCATGCCCGCGCCCTCATCAACATCAACGACAAGGAAGAGCAACTGAAACTGCTCCAACAAATCATCATGGACGAGATGAACGTGCGCCAGACCGAAGAATTGGCTGAGAAAGCCAAGAATCCAGAGGCCAAGGAACGCAAGCAGACCAACTTCATCCCCGAGCACTTCAAAAGCAGCATCAAGAAACTGTCGCAAACGCTCAACACCAAGGTGAAGGTGAAACGCGACATCAAGGGTCACGGAAGCGTTGTCATCGACTTCAAGGACGAAGCCGAGTTTGACCGTATCATGGAGCTGTTCGGCAACAAATAATCCGACCATGCCCCGCCGTTTCCTCATTCTAATCGGCTTGGCAGTACTGCTTGGCTTCGCGAAAGCCGAAGCGCAGAATGTCGTATTCGATACGGTGGGTAATGCCATCATTACCGCCGACACTATCGTGAAACAACAGAAATCGGCCAAAACCACCAAAGCGAAAAAGCCGCACAGCCCAAAGAAAGCCACCATTATGTCGGCCTGCCTGCCTGGATTGGGGCAAATCTACAACGGTAAATGGTGGAAAGTGCCTATTGTTTATGCCGGATTGGGTGGCATCGGCTATCTCGCCTACAGCAACTACTACGAATACCAGTCATATCTTCACGCCTACGAATTCAAGACTGGTGACCTACCCGAAGGCACGACGCTCAACGATCACGAGATGGAATTGGCCAACAAATACGCCGACAGCCAGTTGCAGACCTACAAGGAATCCTACCGCCGCAACTTCGAGCTATACGGCATCCTGACCGTAGCCTGGTATGGATTGAACATCCTTGACGCCTGCGTCGACGGCCACCTCTACAACTACGACATCAGCGATGACCTCAGCCTCAGTGTGGACCCTTACCTTCGGCCTACTGAGCAGCCAATCCTGATGCCACAATACGCCCAAGTCGGACTTTCGTTTCAATTGAATTTTTAACAGACTATGAGAATCGCTATTATCGGATACGGAAAGATGGGTCATGAGGTGGAGAAAGCCGCCCTCGCCCGCCAGCATGAAATTGTCGTCACCATTGACAACCCTCAGGAATGGGAAGAACGCATCGAAAAACTGAAACAGGCCGATGTCGCCATCGACTTCAGCCAACCCGACCAGGTGGTGGGCAATATCAACCGTTGCTTTGACTTTCATATTCCTATTGTGGTGGGTACCACGGCCTGGCAGGACCATTTCGAGGAAATCAAGGCAAGGTGCTTGGCTGAGAAGCAAAGCCTTTTCACTGCGCCCAATTTCAGCATCGGCATGAACATCATGTTCATGCTCAACAAGCAGCTGGCGAAGTATGCGGAAAAGTACGGTTACCAACTCTCGATGGCGGAGACCCACCATATCCATAAACTCGACAAACCCAGTGGCACCGCCGTGAAACTAGCCAACGACATCCTTTCCGTCAACCACGACTACGACCATTGGAGCATCGAAGAGCCCGCCGAGCACACCTTATATATTAAAGTGACCCGCGAAGGCGAAGTAAACGGCATCCACAGCGTTATGGCCGAGTCTCCTGCCGACAAAATCACGCTCACCCATGAAGCTTTCAACCGACAAGGCTTTGCCATGGGCGCCCTTGCCGCTGCGGAATTCCTTATTGGGAAGACAGGCGTGTTTGGAATGGAGGATTTGTTCTAAAACTTTCCAAAAAGTGCAGTTTAGAGCACTAAAAACCTTCTAAAAAGTGCAGTTTATAGTATAAAAAACTTTCCAAAAAATGCAGTTTAGGATATTTAAAACATTCCGAAAAGTGCAATTTGATGTTTGTAATTAAAAGATTATTACTATTTTTGCATCAAATTTGTTTTTAGGATGGAAATAAAGGATTTTGAAGTCATACTGCGCGACCAGATGAACGAGCTTCGGGAAACGGATTTTTCCCAGTTCGTCACACGCAAAGAAGAAAAAGAACTCGATTTGGACAGCAATCTTGTCCAAGTTGTCATCGGGGTGAGACGTTGCGGAAAATCAACTTTGTGTCAAAAAGTGCTGATGGAAACCAAACGCAATTTCGCCTATGTCAATTTCGACGACGAAAACCTCGCCAACCTAAGCGCCGAACACTTAAACGGCATCCTGAAAGCCTTGTACAATCTATATGGCAACTTCGACTGTCTATTTATGGATGAAATACAAAACGCTCCAAAATGGCATTTGTTTGTCAATCGTTTACTACGACAGAAGCTGCATTTGGTCATCACAGGGAGCAATGCCAACCTATTGAGCAGTGATCTAGCGACCCATCTCACCGGAAGATACAATCAAATCGAGTTGTTTCCCTTTTCGTTCCAGGAATATTGCACCGCAAAAGGTATCGACACTACAAGTCTTACCACAAAGGCATCTGGATTGAGGCTTCATGCCTTGGAGCAATACATGAAGCAAGGAGGTTTCCCTGAAACAATACAGATGAAAAGTCAGCGACGTTACATCATATCACTGCTCGAAGCCATCCTGACCAAAGACATCTGCAAGCGTTACAAAATCCGCTACAAGACCACCTTGCGGCAGATAGCCAATGCCACACTCGACAAGTTCTGCCAAGAGCTTTCGTTTGCCTCGTTGAAAAAAGACTACCAAATAAAATCAATCCACACGATAAAAAACTACGTTTCATATCTTGAGGAGGCATATCTACTACGTATTTTGCCACGATTTTCCTACAAAAGCATCGACCGACAGACCAGTCGCAAATGCTACGCCATCGACACGGCTTTTGTGGACGACCACGAAGATGCGCTGCTGACCGAAAACCTTGGCTGGCGCTTGGAAAACATTGTCGCCATTGAGTTGATGCGCAGAATGCAGTATGAATCAGAACAACTATACTACATCAAACAACCAAAGTCCTTCGAGGTTGACTTTGCCCTCACCGACCGCAACCGCGTCACTGAACTCGTACAAGTGACTTACGTCTTTCGCAACCCCAGCAAACGGCTTTATAACCGCGAGATAGGAGGCTTGCTGAAAGGTTCCACCTTAACTAAATGTAACAATCTGACCCTGATAATGATGTACGGCGAAACGAAAGATGTTGTGGTAGAAGGCAAAACCGTACACTGCATAGAAGCCTGTGATTGGCTACTACAGAAATAATTCCTACTTTTGCAGCCGAAAATACTATTTGGCCTTAACCATCGTTAATACAAAAATTACAATTCAAATATGTCACTATTACTATTCATTTTAATCGTTCCAGCGCTGTTCACCATCCCGATTGCGTTCTGCTGGAAGCAATTTGAGGCCGCTGGGCAAAAAGGCTATTACAGCCTTATCCCCTATTACAACATTTATATTATGCTGAAAATCATCGGCAAACAGAAGAAATTCTGGTGGTGGTTCTTCATCGTCTTCCCCTACATCAACATCTTCATGCTGCTGCTCATGCTTGTCGAATTGGGCAAGTGTTTCGGCCGATTCAAGATTTGGGAGGAAGGCATGGCCGCCATTCTGCCCTTCATTTTCTTCCCCATCATTGCCAAAAACGACAAATACCATGACCCCGCAACGACCACAAGGCCCAAAAAATCGACTGCACGCGAATGGTTTGATGCCATTATTTTTGCCGTGGTCGCGGCTTTAATCATCAGAACCTATGTCTTTGAGATGTTCACCATCCCCACATCAAGTATGGAGAAATCGCTCTGCGTAGGTGATTATTTGGTGGTCAGCAAGATACATTACGGTCCCAAGGGACAAAACACACCCCTCTCCTTCCCCTTTGTGCACAACACCCTGCCGTGGAGCAAGACCAAAAAGTCGTACCTCGAATGGATCAAGTTGCCCTATCACCGTTACCCTGGCGTGACAACGATGAAGCGCTACGACCCCATTGTGTTCAACTATCCCGCAGGCGACACGGTATGCGAGAACTACCAAAGCAGCGTCAACTACTACGACCTTGTGCGTGAATATGGGCGCGACAATGTGTGGAAAGGAAAAGTGGTGCTGAACCTCAATGGAGTGCCTACGCCAAGCGGCAAGGTCATCTCCCACCCTGTCGACAAGCGCGAGAACTATGTGAAACGCCTCATCGGTATGCCTGGCGACTCGCTGCAAATCATCAATGGTGTGGTGTATATCAACGGCGAGAAAGCCTTCCAACCCGAGAACATGCAACACAACTATACCGTGGTGACCACCAGTGGCGGCATCAACAAGCAGACCTTAGACAAATATGAAATCACTGAAGGCTACCGTACTGACGACCCCAACACTTTCGTTCTCAACATCAGCGAAAAGGTATCCAATGAATTGATCAAACTGCCATACGTCACTTCAGTGATGCGCAGTGTGCAGGCCCCTGGTCAAGGCACCAGCACCAGCATCTTCCCCAACCGCCCCGACCTTTATCCTTGGAATGTGGACAACTTCGGCCCCATCTATATCCCGCAAAAAGGCGTGACCGTGAAACTGGATGTCAACTCCTTGCCTTTCTACGAGCGCATCATCCACGCCTACGAACTCCACGACTTGAAAGTTGAAGGCGACAAGATCTACATCGACGGTCAACTTGCTGACAGCTACACCTTCGAGATGGACTACTATTGGATGATGGGTGACAATCGCCACAACTCCGCCGACTCGCGTTATTGGGGCTATGTACCTGAGAACCATATCGTTGGTAAACCCATCCTCGTTTGGCTCTCAAGGGATAAGGAAAATGGTGGCATCCGCTGGAAGAGGATGTTTAGAATCCCGAAGTAAGCCTTCGATTAAACACTTCTAGGCTGTCTTTTCGGCAGCCTATTTTTTTGCTCCAAAAACGCAAAAAGGCCAACTTACGAACCAACAATTTTGTTTATTTTTGCAAGCTATTAACGAAGACAGAACATGGCCACAGGAAACAACCGTAAAGAAAACACGTTCAAGCAGAAAGCCTCGTCTGAGACCGTATTGCTGGAAGAACAACCTATTATAACCGAAGAGCCGAAAAAAGAGGAAAAACAAAAAAAAGAAACCTCAAAAAAGAACGAGAAATCTCAAAAAGGCAAAGACTCCAAACCGCAGAAAACCAAAGAGAAGCCAAAAAGCGAAAGCCGCTTTGGCCGAATTGTCGGCATCCTGTTTCTCTGCTTGGCCGTCTTTTTGGGCATTGCCTTGATTTCCTATTTGGTGAGCTTCTTCAGCGGCCACCATCAGGAATATGGTTACCAGATCTTCAGCAAGAAAATCGAAATCGAGAACCGCACGGGTAGCCTTGGCGTCTTTTTGGCACAGACACTCATCAAGGAGTCGTTTGGCATTGGCTCGTTCTTCTTCGTTTACCTGCTGTCTCTCATTGGTTTGCGTCTTACCGATGCCGCCAAAATCAAGATGTGGAATGTATGGAAATGGGCGCTACTGTGTTTGCTGTGGATGCCATTGTTCTTCGCTTTCATTGCCACTGCAGCACCAAAATGTGCCATCTTTGGTGGTGCAGTCGGTCTGTGGCTCAACACTTTGCTGACCAATTATGTCGGCAATACAGGTGTCATCATCATTCTCGCGTTCCTATTGTTGGTTTTCCTTGTCTACCAATTCAACCTGACGCTCAACTATTTCAAGGAGCGACGCGAGAAACGCGAAGACGAGGAACGCCGTCAGGCTGCCATCCTCGCCGAACAACGCATCAGGGAACAGTTTGACAAAGAGCAGGAAAACATGACCGACAACGGCGAGGACATTGACCCCGACTTCATTGACGATGAGGAAGAAGACAGCGAACCGCATCTGCCACCTACTACTTCCTATACCAAAGACCCGACTTTTGTCATCGTGAATCCCGATAACAACTCAGAAGGCACCAAAGAGAATGTTCTTGTCCGCCCCAAAGAAAATGAGGTTCAAGAAAAGGAACTCACGCCAGAGCCTGTCTTTACAACAGAAAACGACAACAAGCCCAAAGAAATCATTCCCGAAAAGACCGACAACGGTGCTGAAAAAGTGGAGTTGGTCATTGAGAACACGCCCAAAGAGGAAACCGTCGACAATGGTAATAACATGGAGCACCACACTGTCGACACTCCTTTTGATCCGCGTTACGAATTGCGCGACTTTAAGTTCCCGACCTTGGACATGCTCAACGATTACGGCGGCAAAAAGTCGGAAATCGATGAAGAGGAACTGAACGCCAACAAGAACAAGATTGTGGAGACCTTGGGCAACTATGGTATCGCCATCGACAAGATCAAAGCGACCATCGGACCAACGGTTACCTTATATGAAATCGTCCCGGCTGCAGGTATCCGTATTTCGAAGATCAAGAACTTGGAAGACGACATTGCCTTGAGTCTGGCCGCCCTAGGCATCCGTATCATCGCTCCTATCCCGGGCAAAGGTACCATCGGTATCGAAGTGCCGAACAGCAAGCCCGAGACCGTCTCGATGCGTAGCGTACTGGCATCAGAAAAGTTCCAAAACTCAAAATACGCCCTGCCTTGTGCCATCGGCAAGACCATCTCCAATGAGACCTATGTCTTCGACTTGGCCAAGATGCCACACATCCTGATGGCAGGTGCCACAGGCCAAGGTAAATCGGTGGGACTGAATGCCATCATCGCTTCCTTGCTCTACAGCAAGCACCCCTCAGAGCTGAAATTCGTCATGGTCGACCCGAAGAAGGTGGAGTTAACCCTTTACAACCGCATCGAGCGTCATTATCTGGCCAAGCTCCCCGATTCGGAAGATGCCATCATCACCGATGTGAAGAAAGTGGTGCGCACACTCAATTCCTTGTGCATAGAGATGGACCAGCGTTACGACCTCCTCAAAGCCGCCGAGTGCCGAAACATCATCGAATACAACGAGAAGTTCAAGGCGCGCAGGCTGCTCCCTACTGAAGGTCACCGTTTCCTGCCCTACATTGTGTTGGTCGTCGATGAGTTTGCCGACCTCATCATGACCGCAGGCCGTGAGGTGGAAGCCCCGATAGCCCGTATCGCCCAATTGGCTCGTGCCGTCGGCATCCACCTGATTATCGCTACGCAACGTCCTTCGGTCAACATCATCACGGGCTCCATCAAGGCCAACTTCCCTGCCCGTATTGCCTTCCGCGTCATCTCGCAGGTCGACTCGAAGACCATCCTCGACCAAAGCGGAGCCAACCAGCTCATTGGTCGTGGTGATATGCTGCTCTCTACGGGCAACGACTTAGTGCGTCTGCAATGCGCTTTCATCGACACGCCTGAGGTGGAGGCCGTCACCGAGTTCATCGGCAACCAACGAGGCTATGCCGAGCCATTCCTGCTGCCTGAGGTTCCTGAAGAGGAAGGTGAAGGCGTCGACATCGAAGAAGATGGTGAACGCGACAGCCTCTTTGAGGAAGCTGCAAGGATCGTGGTTCAGACCCAACAAGGCTCCACTTCAATGATTCAGCGCAAGCTGAAACTCGGCTACAACCGCGCAGGCCGCATCATCGACCAATTGGAGGCTGCGGGCATTGTCGGGCCTTTCTCGGGTAGCAAGTCGAGAGAGGTGAAAGTGACCTCTGAAGCCGCTTTGGAACAGATTTTGAGGGATCTTTACAACAAAGATAACGGAATTTGACAATGAAAAAGAAAAACTTCATCGCCTGCTTGTTCTTATTGTTTGCAACACAGGCTGTTAGTGCACAAAACAACGCCGATGCACTCATTCGCGTTTTGGTCGACCAAATCAAAAGTCACGACAACGTGGAAATGGCATTCAACTACCAACTCAGCCCCGACGGAAAGACATTGGGTGACAGCCAAAAAGGCCATGCCTGGCTGCAAGGCGAGGCTTACAAGATTGAAATGAGCGAGCAACAAACCATCTCCGACGGCAAGTCTATTTGGACCTATCTCATCGATGAAGAGGAAGTCATGATAAGCAATGCCACCGAAGGTACCGACAACACGCCTTTGAAGCTCCTCACCTCGTTAGATAAGAGCTATGCAGCCACCCTCACTGGAATCGACGCCCAAGGCAATGCTACCATCGAACTGGCCAATCCCAAAGGTCAGTACAAACGCGTATCCTTGAAAATCGACGCCAAGAAAACTTCGCTGAAGAGCGTATACATCTACATGGATGACGGCAGTAAGCTTGTGGTCAATGTCGAGGAAATGAAATTCGACCAGAAATTGGATGACAAATTCTTCACCTTTGATGCGAAAAAACACCCCAATGTGGATGTGATAGATATGCGGTGACGCAATAAAATACGATTGTTTTCGTATTAAAAAATGCGGCTGCCACAATGTGACAGCCCTACAAACAACAAATAAACAATTCAACGATAAACAATTCAACAACACAATATGAATCTTCTTCAAATTCAACAGGCTGCCAACGATTTGGGCGCAGCCGCTACCGCCGAAGCAGTAGCCCAACCCACAGAATTCAAACTTTCAATCCTCGAACTCGCCACCAAAGGCGGTTGGATCATGATTTTATTG
>CACXXW010000026.1 GCA_902771635.1 uncultured Bacteroidia bacterium
TCATGCGGACGAATCCTTCTCCGCCTTGACCGTAAGCAGCCCCGTTGCTCAACAAGAGGCCTTTGTCCGAAAAGAACCGCATCAGTTCATCCTGCCCAAACCCCATCGCTCGACAGTCCAGCCAAACAAGAAAAGAAGCCTGAGGTTGAATAGCCTGGATGCCCAAATCGTTTATGGAGAAGAAATCTCTAAACTGACTCTAAAGTTTAAACTCTATACACTAAACTCTCAACTACTCCACCACCACCTCATCCACCATAATCCAAGCCTTCTGGCCTTTGTAGGGATGCCAATCGGGCAGTACGCCTTGGTTCTCCACCTTCACGCGGACATATTTCCATTGCTTGCCATCGGTGCGAAGGCGGGCTTCGATTCGACCAAAGCCTTTCATCTTGTCGGGGCGATCGAAAACGGGTAATTCAGCCATTTGCCAGTCGGTGAACTCCTGGCCGTCTCTCGAAAAGCTCACCCAAACGCCTTTGGGCCACACTACCCAGTCGTTGGGTTCATGGCAAAGGCCAATTTTCACCAAATTGATTTTGGTCGGAACAGCCAACTCGATGGTGGCTTCCATATCAACACCTTCAAAGCCCAGCCAGTCGTTTTGCCAATCGCCTGAAGCGCCTTTCTTGCCGTCCATCAGGGCGATGTCGGCATCCTTGCCATAACGCTCCGCAGGCGGGTTGACAAAGGTCGTGCTCTTGATGTTCAAGCGGTTGAACTGGCGCAAAGCGACAAACGAAGGCACACTGCCTTTCTTGAAGGCCTTTGCCTTGATGGTCGTGGTCTTGAGAATAACGAAAGGTGACTTGTAGACTGAAGATTTTATCGTAGGCTCACTGCCGTCAGTGGTGTAACGAATCTCCGCCTTGGGGTCGGCACAAGTCATGGAAATGGTCAGCGGGCGGTTGAACATGCGGAAGTCCTCCTTCCCTGCCATAGTTGCCTTAATCTCAGGCATTGGAACCATTAAAGAATCCACATTCGGCACTTGGCAACGGGTCAACTCAATCGGGTCTTGCGACTTGTCATAGGCACGGAACAACACCGTGTACTCATATACTTGGTTGCCTAGTACATATTTCTCATCTACGCCTGGACCGCAAGTGGCCGTGCCAATTGGAGCTTGCTTGTAGTCCACATTCACTGTCAGGAAATCCTTGGGCTCCAATTGGTTGATGCGTCGGGCAGCGGTGAGGTTGTCATCAGTGTAGTTGTACAAACTGAAATTGAAAGGTTCCTGCATGGTCACGAACATTCCAATGTTGCTCTTGTCACTCGTCAAGGCAAACCATCGCGTTTCGGAATGGTTGCCATTGTCCTGTGGCACAACGTGTTGTTCAAATAAACTCAAAGCATCGGTTTGATACAAGCCCATTTTTCCCGAGGCGTTTCTGTCGGGATAGTTTTCTGTGTCCTTGCCGAAATAGGTCAAATCCCTATAATCCAATGGCAAAGTGAACTGCATACCCACTTTAGGTAAAGAAGTCACCGTTTCCATCGGCTCCACGCGATTGGTGATGCTGATGTTGCCTTCGCCATCGATGAGATACACATTGTTGACCACGATTTGCAACTGACCCATGCCATCATAGTATTCAAGGGCGGCATTAACCGAAACCGTGTTGTCATCAAGCCGTTCGAAATACAGGCCACCTAGTTTGGCCGTCAGGTGTTGCAAACCAGCTTTCTTCCAGCGCGGCAAAGCCCAGCCGTCCACCTCATCGTTTAAGGTAGGCGCACGCCAGAAATTGTCTCTCAACTCGCCTTTCAAGAGTTCTTGTCCTTTAACGACATAGGTCTTAATAGCACCCGTAGCCTTATCGAAAGTCACCGAGAAATCATCATTATAAACCGAGGCACTGCCCGAATTAAACTGCACTGGTTTCTCTTTAACCAAAGACTCCAAAGGTGCCGAAGGCCAATCCAACTTGAACTCATCATAGGCAATCTCAGTACCAGCAGGCATAAAGGGCTGGTCCTCTTTGGTCTTCACCGAAAAACGGATGAAAAATTCCTCGCCGGGATTGCCATAGATGCGCAAACGTTCAATGTTAATTTCTTGAGTTCCAAAGGGTTCTATATCCAATTCACCTTTGCCTTTCATCAAGGTCTTTTCGGCCGAGAAGATCTCAAAATCACAGTCGAAGGCGGAGGCGTTGGTGAACGAAAGCCAGTTTTTGGCCTCGAACTTTCCCCAAGTCAAGTCTTTGGCAGTAAACTTGATAGGCTGATACACCTTCTTCACCTCGGCAGCGTGATGATGCGGCCTCCTATTACTGCTGACCACGCCGTTGGCACAGAAAGCATCATCATCGCCCACGCCGTAAGCGTGACCAAAATCTCCGCCAACGGCAAGCCAATCCACATCCTTTTCCTTATCATGTTGGATAAAACTCTGGTCCACCCAATCCCAAATGCAGCCGCCTTGCAGTTGCTCGTTGGCCTCAATCACATCCCAATAGTCCTGCAAGCCGCCCATGCTGTTGCCCATGGCGTGGCAGTATTCCACCATGATGAAGGGACGACCTTCCTTGTCCAGTTTTTCATCAACAAAACGCTGCAAGTACTTTGGGCTGGCATACATCAAGCCAATGACATCCGTGTTGCGGTCGTAAACGGCTCTTTCGTATGTCACGGGGCGCGTTTTGTCGCGTTGCTTCATCCATTCGTAGGTGTATTCGAAATTCACGCCGTTGCCGCACTCGTTGCCCATCGACCACATAATCACCGAGGGGTGGTTCTTGTCGCGTTCAAGCATTTTGCAGTTGCGCGACCAAATCATCTTCTCGTATTGTGGGTCTTTGGCGAGGCTCTTTTCACCGTAGCCTTGGGCATGGGATTCGCAATTGGCCTCATCCCAAACATAGAGGCCGTATTTATCGCAGAGTTCGTACCAATAAGGGTCGTCGGGATAATGGCAGGTGCGTACTGTGTTGATGTTCATTTGCTTCATCAAGGCAATATCGTGTTCCATCGACTCACGCGAAATCACATGGCCCGTGTATGGGTCGTGCTCGTGGCGGTTCACACCTTTAATTAATACATACTGCCCATTGATGAGCAACTTGCCATCTTTAATCTCCGAGGTGCGGAAACCGAAAGAAGAAGTCAGCTTTTCTATGGATTTGCCCTTTTTGTCCATCAGCGACATCCTCAACTGATACAATGAGGGGCTTTCCGCTGACCAAGGCTTCACCTTCCCTATCTCCTTGCTGTCGACCGACAATTCCGCTTCGGCATAATAATAGCCGTCGTCTGCCTGAGTAAAGGTCAATTCATTGATAGGCTTGGTGAGCGTGAACAGGATATTCTCGGGGAAGCCATCAACTTCTTTTCCTTCGTATGCACCGACAATTAAGCTACTGTTTTTCTGTATCTTATTGGTTTTGCTTTGCAGCTTGACCTTGATGGAGAAAGTGCCGTTTTGGTAGCTCTTGTCCAACCCAGCATGGACTTCATAGTCGTAAACATTCAGCGCAGGTTTGGAATACAGCATCACATCACGCTCAATACCACTCAAACGCCAGAAGTCCTGACACTCAAAATAGGAGCCGTTGGAGAAACGATAGACCTTGACGGCCAACGTGTTCTTCCCCACCTTGACGTATGGCGTCAGGTCAAACTCAGCGTTGGTCTTGGCATCTTCCGTATAGCCCACGAACTGTCCATTCACCCAAACATAATAAGCAGACTTCACTGCACCGAAGTTAATGAAGGTCAGGCGGTCCTTCCATGTCTCGGGGACATCAAACTCCGTCAGATAGCAGCCTACAGGGTTATCCACCGTCGGGGCAAATGGCGGCTCATTGGGACGGAACTCATTGTCCACATTGACATAGATGGGCGTGCCGTAGCCGTTCAGTTCCCAGTTGGCGGGCACCTTGATGGTTTTCCGACCCGAGGCATTGTAACCTTCTTTATAGAAGTCGACAGGTGCCTTCGAGGGCGAGTCCACCCATTGGAACTTCCAGTCACCATTGAGGCATTGCGACCATTCTTCCCCAACGGGGATGACATTCGTACGAGGATACAGACGGTTGATTTCGTACACGTTGACATCGTTCCAAGCATTCAGCTCGGCTTCGGTTTGGGCTTGGAGGCTGGTCATCAGCAGACACAGCAGGAGGGAGAGGATTGTTCTTTTCATAGTTGTTGTCTTTAGGCCCCCACACTGCGCTGCGCTGGTGTGGGGTAAATAATATATCGTGTCTTCGACACGGGGGTTAGTCGGCATGCATCATTTTTTCCCTGTCGGCATCGGGTATCCGCTCCGATTGGTTTTTTTCTCGATTAAAATACACCACAACAGCATGGCACAAGGTCTTGACTTCGCCCGTTTCAGCATCTTTCAGGCATTGCTCCATCTTGAAGCTGGAGTTGCCTATCTCGAGGACGCGACTCTCACAAACAATGGGGTCGTGGAACAACACGGGATGGCGGAAGTCCAAGTCCACATGGACAAGGACATATTTAAAGGTCAGCCAATCGATTTTGGCTTGGAAGACATGCTCGAAATAGCGGCTTCGGCCCATGTCGAAAAAATTGCACTGTGCCCCGTTATTGACATGGTTATACGGGTCGAGGTCGCTCATTCTTATTTGGATAGGACATGAGAACATTATAATGATTTATTATTTATTTGTTTATTTGTTTATTTGTTTATTTGATTATTTGTTATCTTTACTTCCTTCAATACTCTTTTGTTCTTCTTCTTTTAATCTCATGGCCTCTTTTGCATTCAGTGAGGTCACCACAGCCTTTCCTGTCTTGGCTTCCAACTCCTTGCGGGCATTCAAAGCAACCTCTCCACCTTGTCGAGCCACATCAGCATGCTCGGCAAAAGTTTCTGGATTTTGGCTTTCGGAAATATCCTTCGTAGATAGTTCAGCCAACATATTCAGCACCAATTCACGATTGGTCATATTGTCGCGCAAATTTTCTTTCTTCAAGCCCTTGAACTGTTTGTATTCATTAGCCGTCATGCCTGACCAAGTGCTATAGATAATGTCCGTTAAAGTAGCAAACTGAACACCTTCTTGCAAGCCTCTACGTTTCCATTCATCAGTTAAATCCTTTCGAATTTCTATGGATTTCAGTCGTTGATTGATCCATGCATCGGAATAACCCATACGCTTGTAATCCATCATGGCCTGCTCAATGCTCAATTCAGGATCTTGCATTTGGTCAAGACGAAGGGCTGCCACTTGTGCCATCCATTGCTTAAAAGGCTCAGCCTTGGGAGAAGGGATAGACTGGATAAGTCGGAAAAGCTGCTCTATATCAGCCACATCAGTTTTATACTTTTTACCATCTGAAGATTGCAGTTTCAGTTGGTTACAATTTGTAACCGACTCATTACCTTCTTTTATTAACCTATGTTTTAAAACTTTCCAATAATTACGTGGATTAGAACTCTCTGTAAGTACAGCAACCACATCCACAATAGAAAAATACCATTTCTCATCCACGTCATCCCAAATGGCGCGGACTTTCTTCTCCTCAAAGATCTGTATTATATTGTGCTGGGTCATGACTAATACTCAAAATGCGGTATCGGCTGCAGTTTGAAGAGATTGGTGATGTGCTTGTGATCGATAAGTGCCTTGGTCTTGGGGTCGTTGCAGACGCCAGTGCGGATGTAGTTGTCTAATACAGCGTAGGTAAAGCCCAGATTGTCCTCGTCGCTCTTGTTGGTGAGGCCATCAGAAGGCGTCTTCTCCACTAACTCAATGGGCAAGCCCAACTCCTTCCCTATCGCCTTGACTTCTTGCACGGTGAGACCACCCAAAGGGGCGAAATCACCAGCAGCATCACCATAGCGCGTCGAATAGCCTACCCAGTCCTCGGAGAGGTTGCACGTGTTGGCCACACGCCCATTCATCGACTGCGAAACGGCATACAAAGTGCTCATGCGCAGACGTGGTGGCAGGTTAATCGTGGTCTGACGGCTGACTTCGGCATCCAAAGTGCCTAGTTGCTCCTTCACGGCAGCTATCAGCGTATTATAGGTGTCGCCGATGTTGACACAACAATGACGGATGCCCAGGTGGTTGATGAGCTTCATACTGTCGTCAATGTCGGGCTGCACGCCATTGGGCATGGTCACGCCGATGACGCGATCCTTGCCGAGGGCTTCAGCACAGAGGCCTGCTACGACGCTACTATCCTTGCCCCCCGAGATACCGATGACGGCATTGCAGCCTTTTCCGTTCACTTCAAACCAGTCGCGAATCCATTGCACGACTTGGTCTTTTACTTGTTTTGCGTTAAATTCCATATTCAAGATTCAAAATTTAAAATTCAAGATTACATGAAACTGCTACCGCCGATAAACTGGCGCAGCATGGATGTAGCCGGAATCTCCTTGTCGGAGACGGGCGTGAAATAATGCAGGAAGCGCAGCAGTCGATGCGCCTCGGTGTATTCGGGACAATTGTTCGGCACGGTGGCCAAGATGCTCTCGGCATGGTTGCGCATGACAGCAAACTCCAAGAGATAGGCAGAGTTGAACATCACATCGGCATTCTCCTGATATGGATTGATCCATTTCTCCTCAGCTGCACGCACACTAGCCCATTGGCTGATGGTTTGGCGCGCCGTAAACGCGCCCTTGTTGTAGTCGCGCACAATGCGGCGCAACAATCGGTTGTCATCTGTCGGGATGGCGTTGTGGTCATCCAAAGCAGTGCTGGTCAAAGTGGAGATGAAAATCCTAAACTTAGTAGGCTCAGGGATCTTTTCTGTCAGCATAGGATTCAAAGCGTGGATGCCCTCCAACAATAAAACGGTTCCCTCCTTCAACTGTAACCTCTTGCCGTTGTATTCGCGCACACCTGTGACAAAGTTGTATTCAGGCACTTCGATTTCCTCGCCTCTCAGCAAAGTCATCAAATCGCGTTCGAGGGCGACATGGTCGACGGTATCGAAGTTGTCGAAGTCGTATGTGCCGTCAGGCAGTTTGGGTGTGTCCACACGGTTCACGAAATAGTCATCCGTCGAGAAAGAGATGGGCTTCAGTCCACAGGCTTTCAACTGGATGCTGACACGGCTGCAGAAGGTGGTCTTTCCACTGCTACTTGGACCCGTAATCAGCACCAAGCGTACAGGGTTCTCGCTGTGATAACGGCGGTTGATCTCCTCGGCAATCTGCACAATCTTCTTTTCCTGCAAAGCCTCTGCCACCTGCACCAACTCCCTCGCCATACCATTCTGGCAAGCATGGTTGACATCGCCGACCGTACTCAAACCCATGATGTCGTTCCACTTCAGACTCTCCGAAAACACCTCGAAGGTCTTGGGCTGGTCTTGCATTTCGGCCAAGCGATCAGGGTGGTCACGATCGGGAATTCGCACCAGGATGCCATCACGATAAGCTTCGATGTCCCAAATATTGAGGTAACCCGTGGAAGGCACCAAGCGACCATAATAATAGTCTGGAGTATCATCCAAAGTATAGTAATCAGTATAAGCTTTTCCACTGGTTTCCAACAGTTTCACCTTGTCATACTGCCCTAACTTGCCGAACATTTTGATGGCATCCTCAATGCGGGCCTCGTGGCGATGGAATTGAATGTCCTCAGCCACAATCGTCCTCATTCGCAGCCTGAGCGCTGCAATGTCGTTGCCATCGAGTATGTTACCATCGTTTTTCTTGATACGGCAATAGAAGCCTTTTGAGATGGGGTGTTCCATGCTCAGCTTGCTATCAGGGAAAAGGTCTTGTGCAGCCTTGAAGAGCAGAAAACCCAATGACCGGAAGTATACAAGGCGAGCAGTGTGGTGTGTGAGGTCGAGAAACTCCACGTCACGGCTGTTGTATACGCGGAACTTCAGACCCTGTGAAACATTGTTTACCTTGGCAGAAACAATGGGATAAGGCCTGTCGAACTCAAACTCGGGCAGCATCTCTAGCAAAGTCATGCCTTCCGGAAACTCTTTCGTTGTCTTGGTGTTGATGCAATAGACTTGAATCATGGTTACATGTTGGTTTTTGAAGATTATTCTTTTTCTTGGTTTTGCACGCGGTTAAGCGCATCGATGGCCAACTTGTAGTCGGGTTGGGTCTTCAGCACATCCTTGTAGATTTCGATGGCTTGAGAATAGTCACCCATTTGTTCCAACACACGCCCTTTGTTGTATTTGGCGTCGATATAGGTGGGATTGATGGTCAAAGCCCTGTTGAAATACTCCAAAGCCGCCTCATTGTCCATGAGATAGACATAATTGACATAGCCTTTGTTGAACAGCACGATGTAATTGTATGGATATGTCATCAAGATGGTGTCGTAATGCAGCAAAGCCTCTTCAGGCTCTCCGTGGCTTTGCAGATACAGTGCCAACTCGTAGCGTGCCGTGGGAATATCAGAGAACTGTTGTTGTGCTTTGCGCAGGTAGTCCATCGCGTAGGGCGGCTGTTGGACAGCATAGATGCGGCTGATCTGTTCGACGGGGTCATAAAACCTCTCATCTTGCTCAGCGGCCAATTGGAAGTTCTTCAGCGCATTGACCGTATCCTGCTTCGAAGCCATGTAGCACATGCCCTTCACAAAATAGGCCTTGGGGTTGTAGGTCGAAAGACCCAAAGCCTTGTCGACGTATGCGAAAGCAAGGTTGAAGTTCTGTTGCAAGAGGTTGAGTTCGGCCAGTTTCACCAAGGGACGTGCATCATAGGGGTTGATTTCCGCTGCACGGTTGAGCGTCGAGGCGATGTTGTCCTGGTCGCCCAAGGCATAGTATATGTCGGCCAGCAAAAGATAAGTCTCCACATTGTTCGCGTCGAGTTGCAAAGCCTTGTTGATGTCGACCATGGCCTGCCCGACTTGCTCATTGGCAAAATAAGCTTTGGCGCGATGCACGTAGAGGTTCGCATTGGTGCTGTCCATGACGATGGAGTCGGAAATCAGCTGGATAGCATCGTTCACTGTGATGGTAGCCGTAGGTTCCTTGGTTGTGTTGTCTGGTTCTGGTTTAGGCGTGTTGTCGCAGGCAAAGAGGGCGAGCAGCAGGCCGAGAAATAGGATGGATTTGTTTTTCATTGTTTCAGTTTTTGCAAGGGTTTGTTTTACTCCCCCTTGCCCCCTCTTAGAGGGGGAACAGCTCCGTAAAAGCAGTACCCCCCTTTAAAGGGGGCTAAGGGGATTAAACATCACTCATTACCTTACTCTTCGCTCTTCTCCAATGCCTCGAAGATCTTGGCAGCGAGTTCGTCGGCGAGTTCGGGGTTGTCTTCGATGAGTTTCTTGACCGAGTCGCGGCCTTGGGCGAGCTTGGAGTCGCCGTAGCTGAACCACGAGCCGCTCTTCTTGATGATGCCCATCTCCACGCCGAGGTCGACGATTTCGCCGGAGCGTGAGATGTCTTGACAACCTTCACCTTCACGCGGCTGCCCAAAACATTCTCACCGTCCTTGATCTGGCTGATCTTGCGGATGTCGATACGCACGGAACTATAGAACTTCAACGCATTACCACCCGTGGTAGTCTCAGGATTGCCGAACATCACGCCGATCTTCTCGCGCAGTTGGTTGATGAAGATGCAGACGCAGCCCGTCTTGTTGATAGTGGCGGTGAGCTTACGCATGGCCTGGCTCATCAAGCGGGCTTGAAGACCCATCTTGCTGTCGCCCATCTCGCCTTCGATTTCGCTCTTGGGCGTCAAAGCGGCGACAGAATCGACGACAATGACGTCGATGGCACCGGAGCGGATGAGGTTCTCTGCGATTTCGAGGGCTTGTTCGCCGTAGTCGGGCTGTGAGATGAGAAGATTCTCCACATCCACGCCGAGTTTGGCGGCATAGAAACGGTCGAAGGCATGCTCCGCATCGATGAAGGCGGCGATGCCACCCTTCTTCTGTGCCTCGGCAATCACGTGGAGTGCCAGCGTGGTCTTACCCGAGCTCTCGGGGCCGTAAATCTCGATGATACGGCCTTTTGGAAGACCGCCCACGCCGAGGGCGTAGTCCAGGCCGATGGAGCCGGTGGAGATGCTCTCCATCTTCTCGGCCTCGGCGCCCAGGCGCATGATGCTTCCCTTGCCAAAGCTCTTCTCGATGTTACCTAATGTGGCTTCCAAAGCCTTCAGTTTCTCCTGCCTCAGTTTTGCAGCTTCTTCTTGTGTTTTTTCTGTAGTCATGATTGTGGGGGTTTTAGATTGTTGATTGTTTATTTGTTGAATTGTTTAATTGTTGTTGATTTCAAGATTATTCTGACGCGGGCCCTTCGACGAGCTCAGGGACCGCTTTTCACGCGATACATTAATAAAGGGACAAAGATAGTAATTTTTGACATGATGGAGATTTTTTGTGTTGATTTTTCTGAACTAGGCTTGCGTATTTGAAAAAAGTTGTATTTTTGCAGATAGTTGGTCGCGGAAACGGATAGAAAAACAGCGGACTATCAAGACGTAAGGGACAGGCTTCGGCATGACACCCTCCGCGATAACACTTTAAAGCCTCCTATTCGGGGGCTTTTCTTTTTCTGAGGGATTGAAAAGCCAGGCTCTTGTTCCTTCCTCTTCTTATCTCTTCCACATAAACGTATTGATTACCAATCTTCTTTTCGTAAATGAAGACTCTGTTCTTATGAATTCTTGTCAAAGACGGAGAAATGATCACTGCATCTCGGTTTTTGATAATGTAAGGAATAAGGAAATAATCCTCCACAGTCAAAGGCGCCCTATCTTTACTATTCTCCCCGTGTCTGTGTTGCGAGTGACTAGTCCCGCTTGTTTCAATCACATGCTTGTAGCCCGTCAAGTCAATTCCTTCCTTTTTGGCCAAAAGCATCAATTCCTCATCAACCTCGTTGTCGATGATGGCAAACTTGTAGTCACATTTTTGATTAATCAGTTCCACCAATTCCGAAAACGGGATTTTGATCGATTGTTCTTTGTCGAATGGTTTCTTGTCCGTCATAGCATTTTCGATTTTGATGTTGCAAAGAAACAGCGTTTGTCAAGAAAAAGCCGTTGATTAAACGTTTGTAGTCGACAGTAGTCGTTTGCTGTCGTTTGCTGTCGGGTATATTGTTGTTTTACAATAAATAACAAAATAGTATAAAACTTTGTTAAAAATACAATTTTTCTTCATTTTTTGATTTTTTTGTATCTTTGACGCAGAAAACCTCATCCAATTATGAGAAAGTTCGTCGTTTTAGTCATATTGCTATTGGGCATGGCATCGTTCTCCCTTGGGCAAAACAAACAGTTGCAAATCATGAGTTACAATGTGCGCCATTGTGCGGGCATGGACCTAGTGGTAGACTACGACCGCACAGCCGCAGTGATTTTCCAACAACAGCCTGATGTGGTGGCCCTTCAGGAGCTGGACAGTATGACGGGGCGAAGCGGACATTGCGACCAGCTAGGCGAGTTGGCTCTCCTTACAGGTTACCATCCAGTCTTTGGGGCTGCCATAGATTTTGATGGAGGCAAATATGGCGTGGGCATTCTTTCTCACGAGATTCCACTGAGCACTAGACGCATCCCTTTGCCCGGTGAAGAACCTCGTGTGCTATTAGTGGTGGAACTGGAAGATTATGTGATTGCCTGCACCCACCTCGACCTTGAAGAGGCGCAACGCTTGGCATCGGTTCCGCTCATCGTAGAAGAGGCCCAACGGTGGCAGAAGCCTTTCCTTCTTGTTGGAGACTGGAATGATGAGCCTGGCTCGGAATTACTCGAGTTGATGACGCAGTATTTCACCATCCTCTCTGGCGAAGAGGCCACCTACCCTGCCGACATGCCGACAGAGTGCATCGACTATGTCGCCGTATTCAACGGCCGCGCCGAGGCCCTCGAATCGCATGTCATCGATGAGCCAGAGGCCTCCGACCATCGGCCTTTGGTGGTTTGGATGCGGTTGCGGTGAGTTGTTATCTTGCGGAGGTTGAAGCCGTCCGATAAAATCCTTGCTTTCCAACCTCCTCACCAACTCATCCACCCCCTCAACCGCCTTTGCCTTAATGTGCTGGAATCCAGCGGGCAGGCCACCTTTCAAATCTTTCGGATCAATCAGGAACTTGGGTATCTCACTTGGGGCATACTCGACCAATCCAGCCGCTGGATACACCACCAACGAAGTGCCAATGACAACGAAGATGTCGGCTTGTTGCACCCAATATTCTGCCAATTCCATACCGTCGACATACTCGCCGAACCATACAATATAAGGTCGCAGTTGCGAACCATCGGCGGCTTTGTCACCTAATCGAATGGGGACATCAAGCGGATATTCCTTGATGCATTTGGGGTCGAGGCGATTGCGCGATGAGGTCACCTTGCTCAACTCACCGTGAAGATGCAGCACCTTGCTACTGCCAGCCCTTTCGTGAAGGTTGTCCACATTCTGGGTGATGATGGTTACATCGTATTGTTTTTCCAAGTCTGCTAATACACGATGTGCATGGTTCGGCTCCACTTCCAACAGGTTTTTCCGACGAGCATTGTAGAAATCGAGCACTGCCTGAGGGTCTTCCTCAAAACCCGCCACGCTAGCCAGTTTCATGGCATCATATTTCCCCCACATGCCATTGGCATCCCGAAACGTAGGGATTCCGCTTTCGGCGCTGATGCCTGCACCGGTGAAGACTACAAGATTTTGCCGCATAATAGTGTAATTAAGAGTGATTAGATTTTGCAAAGATACATAAACAAGCTAAAAACCGCACTATTTCACATTAAGCAAAGTCCCGAAGGGACGCCCCTATCACATCGGAGGTTTCAACCTCCGCAAAAAAAAACAGCGGTACGCCCCTACCCCATCGGAGGTTTCAACCTCCGTCTAAAAGTGTCAGTGCAACCTCACCTCATCGGAGGTTTCAACCTCCGCATAAAGCCAACAGTGCATCAGAGTAGGTTTCAATCTCCGTTCAAATCCGCTTCCTCCCCCAATCCGCCTTCCAAATGTAGACCAGCGATATCAGACCGATGAGGATGTTGTAGACCCACTCTGCAGTCCACACACCAGCGATGGTGGAAGTTTTCGACATCAGGAAGACATAGATGATGTATATGATGAGGATGCCAAACTCCAAGGCCATAGCTGCCGTGGTGTTGCCCGTGCCTGATACGGCCTCGAAGAAGGTCATAGAGAAGGCACCCAACAAGGTGGCGACACAAATCACATAAACCGAAGGGATAGCTGCCTGCGCCAAAGCCAGATCTTCGGTGTAGATTTGAAGAACCAGCTGCGGAATGATGGCCACAACAACAACCAACACCAAAGAGCATAAGAAACTGTTCTTCACCACTTTCCAGACGCTTGCCATCACCTCGTTGCTCTTGCCCTCACCGATGATGCGGCTGGTCAGAGTGTTGGCGGTCGAGGCAAAAGCGATGCCCGGGATGATGAGAATCATATAGGTGCTACGAACTACCGATGAAACGCCGATGGCGGTCTCTCCCATCTTCTCAATCATGACAAAGAAGATGAACCAAGCACCGAACGAGAACAGACGTTGGATCATACTCGGAAAGGCCACTTTGAGGATGTCGCCCATCAAGGCGGGCTGCCATTTGTGCCAACGGAACATGCCGTATTCCTCATGCGGTATCTTGATGTAGGTGTAAATCCAGAAGAAGAAAAACGCCGTGATTTCAGCCAACAGCGAAGCCAAAGCCGCGCCGCCGATGCCCATCTCTGGCAAACCCACATGGCCGAAGATCAAAGCCCAGTCGAAGAAAATGTTGACCACCGCCATGATGATGGTCGAGAAGGTGATGACTTGGGTGCTGCTGATGCCGACATAGAAGGAGCGGAACAGGAAGTTGAACACCACGAACATGATGCCGAACTGCCTGAATTTCAAGTATTCGTTGGCCGCGGCATAGATGTTTTCCGACTCGATGATGACATGCAACAGCCTATGGCTGAAGAAGAACAGGATGCTGAACAGCAAAAGCCCCAACCCCAGCACAAACAAGGCCCCATGCTGAAACACCACGCCAATCTTGCTGAAGTTGCCCTCACCATACCGCCTCGCGATGAAGATCTGTATGCCAATAGCAAAACCCATCGCCAAGGTGGTGAAGACAAAATAATACAAGCCCGCCATCATGGAGGCGCTCAGCTCGATGGTGCCAAGGTGACCCAAAAAGGCGGTGTCGGTAAAGGTGATGATGGTCTGCGCCAGGTTACCCAACATGATGGGGTATGCAATGCGCCAGATCTCGCGGTTCGATACGGTGGTTTTAATCATGCGGCAAAATTAGGCATTTCATAGATTTGCTTCGCAAAGAAATCGTTCAAAAATCTATTTCAAAATCCAACAAAACACAAACATTTGATTTTTAGAGATTTTAATTAAGATTTTTGGCAGATTTCTCGCCCGAAGGGCGATCCCACAACAGACTACTTTGAGCGAAGCGAAAAGAAAGCCTTCCCAAGATGCTCCGTGATATCGGAAGCTATCAAAGTCTCCTGCCCTATCTCGTCGGCGGCGAGGTCGCCTGCGAGGCCGTGGAGATAGACACCCAACACAGCGGCTTCCTCGGGCGAATAGCGTTGCGCCAAAAGCGAGAGGATGATGCCCGTCAGCACATCACCGCTGCCCGCCGTGGCCATGCCAGGATTGCCTGTGGTGTTGAAGAAAATGGTGCCGTTGGGCATCGCGACGGTGGTGTGCGCACCTTTCACGATGACGACGAGGTTGTATTTGGTGGCCAGTTCCCTTTGTTTCTCAAGCCGCTCGAACGAGGTCGAAGACTTCCCTACCAAGCGCTCAAACTCCTTCGGATGCGGCGTCAGTATCGTTTTGGCAGGCAGGAACGGCAACCAAGTCGGGTTGTCGGAGAGGATGTTCAAGGCGTCGGCATCCATGACGAGTGGCACTTGCACCTCTTGAATCAGGCGTTTCAAGGCGCGGACGGTGTCGTCAGCCTTGCCCAAGCCTGGGCCTACGCCCACAGCGGTATAGGCATCCAATTTGCCAAATGTCGAGAAGCAGGTTTCTGAGTTGTCGCCATCAATCATCGCCTCGGGGATGGCGGTCTGCAAAGGCAATTGGGCTACCTTAGGCAGGTGTACGCTCAACAAACCCACACCCGTGCGCAGACAGGCTTTCGCGCCAAGTAAAGCCGCGCCTGTCTTGCCTTCGGAGCCAGCAATCAGCAAGGCATGACCGTATGTTCCCTTGTGGGAGTATTTCGTGCGGTTGTGCAGTATCGGCTTCACCATCGCCTTGACGGTCAACAGGTTGTTGGTCTCCACCTCTTCCAGATAGCGAGGGTGCAGGCCGATGTCCAAGACCTCGAAACGACCCACATACGGGTCATTCTCGGGCAGCAGGAAAGCCAACTTGGGGTTTTGGAAGGTCAGCGTGTAGTCAGCCTTGAAGATGAAGCCCAAGGCGCTGGGCTCGTCGGCGAAGAGACCCGAAGGGATGTCGATGGCCACACGAATGGCCTTGCTTTGGTTGAGGTAGGCGATCAAGTCGGCGGTCATGCCCTGCGGCGGACGGTTGAGGCCAGAGCCGAAGATGGCGTCGACCACCACATCGTTGGCATCGACTTTCGGGAAGTCGTCCTCGGTGAGGATGTCGAACATCGGCACCTTGGTCTCGTTCACGAGGCGATAGTAGTTCACCTCGCAGTCGTGGCTCATCTTATCCGAGTAGCGCACCATAAACACCTGCGGGACAATTTCTTGCTGGTTAAGCAATCTTGCCACCACGAGGCCATCGCCGCCGTTGTTGCCCATGCCGCAGAAGATCTTGATGGTCTTGTCGCGCGGCGCACGGCGATAGAGCCACTCGAAAACTTTCGTTGCCGCTCGTTCCATCAGGTCGACGGACTCGATGGGTTCGTTTTCAATCGTATAGCGGTCGGCTTCTCTTATTTGTTCTACAGAGAGGATTTTCATGTTAATTGTTTTATGGGATACACTTCGTGTAGAAATCTTTCAAAAATCATTCAAAATCAATAATTTGCATTACTATTTACTCGTAATACTCATACCTATACACACTAAAATAATACTCATATAGTTGCGATTCTGGCATCCATTGTATGTGTGCTATACAATTGCCATGGTCGTCATAGAAGAATAGACTTTCGTGGTCAAATGCATAGTCTTTGTCTTCTCCAAAATAACTTGCAAAATATGACCATAAATCAGTCTCCTTATAATACTCCCAATTTTTTTTGTATGACCATGAATAAGAGCCTCCCTTCCGTTCTTCTTCAACAATTCGTCCTAATTCATCATAATTCCTCATTATTATGTAACGAGGTTCGCTGGAATTGCTCTCATATTCCTCATACACTTCTCTAATAGGGACCCCTCTATCATTACGAGTAATTATTCTTACAGAGTGCGATTCCATCTTAACTTTGGAATGATTGGCCGTAATACCAAAACGTTCAACGACTTGTCCTGTTGAGTCTAAATCTTTCCACACGGTATCTTTAACCGGGGAAGTGACCCATCTCGTCCCCCTCCGAATCTCTTCAATTATGCTGTCATTCATATCGTATTGGTAACTTGTTTCCCTTTCGAAACACGGCTCAACAGTACCCAAATCATATGTCCTTTCAAAAACGACATTCCCTTTTGAGTCGTATTCGCAATATACACTTCCGTTACCTTCCTTCCTGTTGTCAAAACTCTCTTTCTTCCGCAAGACACCCTCCTTGTCAAATTCATATTTTTCAAGGATAAGAACCGAATCCATTTCAGTATCCTTGTATATGTATTCCAAAAGACGACTATCCAAATCATATCGCCATTGATGTATACGATTCTGATATTTTCTTTTCACAAGCCGACCAACTTCGTCATACTCAAAAAAAATGGTGTCTATAGGCTCATTCTCTACCACAATTCTCCTATTCAATATATGTCCATAATCATCATATTCATTTATATAATGGCTATCATGCAACTTCGTGAATTGTCCCAATGAGTCGTATTCACTACTAGTATGGTAATAAGAGTCTTTTTCTGTTCTGATACTGTCAGCAAAACGGAGCATTTTATCCACATCAAATCCGCAGAGATAAAACCTTCTCATAAATTCATCGTGGTTGATGGAATCGCTAATATCAAATTCATAATCATACTCAGCAAATGTTTTCACCTTTCCTTGCAAATGATCGAATTCCCATCCAGTTTCCTGCCCAAAAGCATTCCCAGCCAAGACAATTAACACGATTAACAATATATTTTGAATTTGTTTCATTGCATAATGAATTAAATGACCTGAATTTGTGCAAAATTACGAATAAAACCAAGATAAAAGCAGCACATTCATCAATGGTTTGGAAAAAAGTTGCAAAAATGGTGTTGAAACAGTGGAAAAAAGTTGCAAAAATCCATTATAATAAATTATGAACCAAGTATTTATTAGCACAACAATTTATTTAGCACTTCCTCCAGTTTCTCTTTTCCCTCAAACAATATCCCCGTGATTCCCAAAGCATTCGCGGCGGCAACATTATTCGGATTATCATCAATAAACACCGTCTCCTCCGCCTTGATGCCAAAGCGTTGCAAGGCCAGTTGGAAAATCCTCAGGTCGGGCTTCATCACCCGCTCGATGCCCGAAATCACCATGTCCTCCATGAGGTCGAGGACGGGATAGACCGGCCGCACCAAGGCGAAGGTCTCCTCCGACCAGTTGGACAGCCCAAACACACGGAATCCTTTGGCTTTCAATTCTTTGACATATTCCTCCATGCCAAGAATCTGTCCGCCCATCATCTTCATGAACTCGCCGTAGTACAGTTCGATTTCCTTCTTCCACTCGGGATGCTCGGCGATGAGTTCCGCCGTGCCTTCCGCTACGGGACGGCCATTGTCATGCTGGGCGTTCCATTCGTAGGTGCAAATGTGGGTGAGGAACCACTCGGCCTTGTCCACATCACCGAAATAAGGGTCATAGAGGTAATGCGGGTTCCAGTCGAGGAGCACACCGCCGTAGTCGAAGATTAGGTTTTTGATCATATCACTTCAAGGATTGGAACCACGACTGCAATTGTTCGTACAAGTCAGGCAATAACATGAGCACCACCACAACGAGAAGCACCAACATCACTATGCCGATCAGCGTACCCAGACAGCCCCATTTGCGACCTTTAGTTTCCAACTTGGGCGTACACAGTGTCACAATAAGGCCAATCAAGGGCGTAGTCACCACTGAAAGCAAGAAGGCCCAACCGAAACCGATGCGACGGTGCGAGCCAATCAAACCAACGATGACTGCCAAAAGACAGCCCGCCAGCAAACCGAAAAGAAAGACTAATATAGGCATGATGTTAAATATTTGCCGCAAAATTAGTAAAAATATTCAATTATGGAAATTGGGAGTAAAGTATGGATATGCAGAAACACATCTGATTTTACAAAGAAAAGCGTATTTTTGTGGCTTGAATTTTTGCGCAGATGGGAAAAAACACAAGACAATAGAAAATAATTATTACTTTTGCATCGAAATTTAATCATTTGTAATTTACAAATTTGTAAAAAATGAAATTCTACGATAGAGAAAAGGAAATCAAAGAGTTGCAAAGGATTGACAAATTGTCTGTCCAATCAGCCCAGTTTACCGTGTTGATAGGCCGTAGGCGCACGGGCAAGACGACTCTAATGACGGAAGCCTTGAAAGGCCGTTCTTATCTGTATTTTTTCATTGGAAAAAAGGCAGAGCAAATTCAATGTGTTGATTTCCAAAAACAAGTTGAAGCTGTCTTGGGTCTTCACATCCATGGCCAAGTTACTTCTTTTGCCGCCCTTCTGGAGGAAATCCTTGTCTTCAGCAAAACAAGAAAAGTGACGGTCATCATCGACGAATTTCAGCGTTTGGCCGACATTGGCGAGGGCATCATCGGCGACATTCAACAAGTTTGGGACAAGCATCATGCCGATGCTCATATCCATCTCATCGCTTGCGGCAGCATTTATAACATGATGAAAAGGATTTTCGAGGACCGCAAGGAGCCACTTTTTGGACGCAAGACTGCCCGAATCGACCTCAAGCCTTTTTCAACCTCGGTGCTGAAACAGATTCTTCAAGACCACAACCCCAGTTACACGCCCGAGGACTTGCTGATGCTTTACGCCATCACAGGAGGCGTGGCCAAATATGTGGCGCAACTGATGGATGACGGGTGCAAGACATGGGAGGACATGATCCGTGATGTTTGCCGCCCATCAAGCATTTTCTTGGAAGAAGGCACCGAATTGTTGGTTGGTGAGTTTGGTCGCAAATTCCAAATCTACTATAGCATCCTACAACTCATTGCATCAGGGATGACGAGCCAATCGGAGATTGACAGCATCGTTGAAAAAAACACAGGGCGCTATCTCGACACTTTGGAAACAGAGTATTCCCTGGTCAATAAACTCCGTCCCATGTGGGCCAAGCCCAACAGCCATGGCGTGAAATACTATATCGACGACTGTTTCCTGATGTTTTGGTTCAGGTTCATCGAGAGCAACCGAACACTCGTCGAACTGGAAAAATTCGATCTCCTTGAAGAGTTCATCCGCAAAGACTACACGCAATACAGTGGCTTTGTGCTGGAAAAATATTTCAGGCAACTCTATGGCGAGAAAGAACGAGTCACGGAAGTTTCGCATTGGTGGGACAGCCAAGGAAAAAACGAAATCGACCTCATAGCCCTACAACGCCTTGACCATCATGCAATTGTAGCAGAAGTCAAGCGAAATCCAAAAAGATTCAAACCCAAAGAGTTGGAAGAAAAGTACCAAAGTATAAAAAAGCATTTGAATGGATACAAAGTGGACCTGCTTGGCCTTTCAATGAACGATATGTAACTCTAACAATTTCTTAGCAGAATTTTCACTACCTTTGCGACCATTAAAAACAAACGTATATGAAATACGATGTCTTCATCAGTTACTCTCGCAAAGACACGGCCATTGCCGACCAGATTTGTGCGGCTTTCGACAAGGCTGGGATTAGTTATTTTATTGATAGGCAAGGAATAGTCGGAAGTGGAGAATTCCCTGAAATCCTTGCAAATGCCATATTAGAAAGCAAGTATTTCCTATTCCTTGCGAGCCAAAACAGCTATTCATCAAAATATACAAAAAAAGAGATCCACTTTGCCTTTAATAAAAAGCCAAGTGGGACTCTTTTCCCTTATATCATTGATGAATCTGTATTGCCTAATAGTATTGAGCTTGTTTTTTCAGACATTAACATTCGTTCAATCAAAGAACATCCTATTGAAACTGTATTAGTTGACGATGTGCTTCGCTTGCTTGGTCGCACAAGGCCAAAAACAGAAAACACAACACAACCAAAACAAGAAAAAACCATTGATTCCACAATCCAAACAAAAAATGAACCTGAATTAAAGCCTCAAAAAAAAGATGGCAAATATGGCTTCATCGATGAAAAAGGCGATGTCGTTATTCCTTTTGAATATGATTTTGCTGATGAGTTTTATGAAGGGCTTGCCTCGATTCTGATTGGAGATTGGGAGACAGGGAAATGGGGCTTCATCGATAAGCAGGGAAGTACTATCATTCCTTTTGAATTCGATAAAATACACTATTTTTCCGAAGGTCTTGCTGCTGTAAAAAAATGTGACAAATGGGGATTCTTTGACAAGAAAGGCAACATTGTTATTCCTTTTGAATATGAGGATGCAGGGGGTTATTCCGAAGGGCTATGTGCTGTGAAGAAAAACAGTAAATGGGGATTCATCAATAAGCAAGGTAGAGTTGTAGTACCGTTTGAATTTGATTGGACATGTCGGTTTTCCGAAGGTCTTGCTGCTGTAACAAAAAACAAAAAAACGACAAATCCTGACTCGGTTTTCAGTTGGGACGTTGGGTTTATTGACAAACAAGGAAATGTAGTTATTCCATTTGAATATGGCGAGGTTCTATTTGGAGGTTTCAAAAATGGCATGTGCTGTGTTTGCAAAGAAGACGAGGATCATTATGGTTTTATTGACAAAAAAGGGAATGTAATTATTCCTTTAATCTATGGTTCGTTCGATTGCGAATGGTCTGGTACAGAACTATACTTTGACCCATTTCACGAAGGTTTAGTCAGTGCTTTTAAAGGATCTTATCTGAAAAAGAACAAAAACGGACATTATGTCTCACACGGCAAATGGGGTTATCTTGATAGACAAGGGAATGTAATTGTTCCTTTCCGTTATATTTATGCTAGTAATTTTCACTACGGCAAAGCCAAAGTAACAAAGAAAAACATCTTTGGCAAAGAGCAAACATTCTATATCGATAAACAAGGCAACAGAATAGACTAACATGCAAAACACGATAGATTTCGCCTCGCAAATCGCGCAGGAACTCGGTTTGGCCCCGCATCATGTGGGCAATGTCATACGGCTTTTAGACGAAGGCGCCACCATTCCCTTCATCGCCCGCTATCGCAAGGAAATGACAGGCACAATGAACGAGGAAAATGTGGCCGCCGTGCAAAAACGCCTCGAACAACTCGTTGAACTACAAAAGCGTAAGGAAAGCGTCATCGCCTCCATCCGTGAGCAGGAGAAACTTACGCCCGAACTGGAACAAAAGATACTGAACGCCAAGACCTTGCAAGAGGTGGAAGACCTTTATCTCCCCTACAAGCCTAAACGCCGCACCCGCGCCGCCATCGCCCGCGAGAAAGGTTTAGAGCCTCTGGCCGCACAAATCATGGCGCAGAATGTAGACATGGTGGACCGCCTCGCTGCACGCTATGTCAACGCAGGTAAGGGCGTCAACGACATCGAAGAAGCTCTACAAGGCGCCAAGGACATCATGGCCGAGTGGGTCTCGGAAAATATCAATGGACGCAACCGCATCCGCAAGATCTTCCACATGCAGGGCGACATCAGCTCCGCCGTGGTCAAAGGCAAGGAAGAGGAAGGTAAGACCTACCAACAGTATTTCGATTTCCGCGAGCCGATTTCGGAGGCGCCCTCGCATCGCCTTCTGGCCCTGTTCCGCGCAGAGGAAGAAGGCATGGTGAAGCTGAAAATCAAGGTGGATGACGACTTCGTGCTGAACTCTTTGGAGAGCATCTTCCTGAAGAACGACAACGAATCATCGGAACTCGTACGCGAGGCCATCGCTGACTCATGGAAACGCCTTTTGGAGCCTTCCATCGAGACCGAGATCCGCAATTATTATAAGGAAAAGGCCGACGAGATCGCCATCCGCGTCTTCGCCGAAAACCTGAAACAACTGCTCCTCGCCGCCCCTATGGGTCAGAAACGCGTCCTCGCCATCGACCCGGGTTTCCGCACAGGTTGCAAAGTGGTGGTCTTGAGCGAAACAGGCGCATTACTCCACAACGAAACCATCTATCCTCACCCGCCCAAGTCGGACACGACAGGTGCCATGCGCAAGATCAAGAGCCTCGTGGACGTTTATCGCATCAAGGTCATCGCCATCGGCAACGGCACGGCAGGACGCGAGACCGAGGACTTTATCCGCTCCATCAAGTTCGACCGCGACCTGATGGCCGTGATGGTGAGCGAGAGCGGTGCTTCGGTCTATTCCGCCTCCAAGATTGCCCGCGACGAGTTCCCCGACTACGACATCACCGTGCGCGGCGCGGTCAGTATCGGTCGCCGACTGATGGACCCGCTGGCCGAGTTGGTGAAAATCGACCCGAAGAGCATCGGCGTGGGACAGTATCAGCACGATGTAGACCAGAAGAAACTTGGTGAGAGCCTCGACCAGACCGTGGAGAGCTGCGTCAACGCCGTCGGCGTGGAACTCAACACCGCCAGCCAACAGCTGCTGTCGTATGTCAGCGGAGTCGGCCCTGCCTTGGCTTCTAACATCATCCAATATCGTGAGGAACAAGGCGGCTTCAAGAGTCGCAAGCAACTCAAAGAGGTGCCTCGCCTCGGCGACAAGGCTTTCGAGCAATGCGCCGGCTTCCTGCGCATCCATAACGGCGACAATCCGCTGGACCAAAGTGCCGTCCACCCCGAAAGCTACCACATCGTGGAAAAGATGGCCAAGAAACTGGGTGTGAAAGTGAAAGACCTCATCGGCAACAAGGAGCTCATCGCGAAAATCAAGCCGGAAGAGTTTGTGGAAAACGACTTTGGTTTGGAAACCATCAACGACATCCTCACCGAGTTGGACAAGCCCGGCCGCGACCCTCGCAAAACTTTCGAAGCCTTCGAGTTTGACAAGAACATCCGTGAAGTCAAGGACTTGCGTGCAGGCATGACCCTCAACGGCATCGTGACCAACATCACCGCTTTCGGTGCCTTTGTCGACATCGGCGTGCATCAAGACGGCCTCGTCCACATCAGTCAAATGGCCGACCACTACATCAAAGACCCGAACGAGGTGGTACACCTTAATCAAAAGGTGCGCGTGAAGGTTTTGGAAGTCGATGTCAACAGAAACCGTATCAGTTTGACGATGAAATTGTAATCAATTTTTTGAAACATAATATAACAAGTATATGAAATACAAAACTTTACTAATCACTGCTTTATCCGCATTACTATTGATTGGATGTGGCAATAAGAAAGCACAAAAGCAAACTTTCGACCCCATCATTCCCGTTGAGATTAGCGTTATCTCGCAATCCAACGACAACAATTTACGCAATTATGTAGGGACAACCAAGAGCGAGATGGAACTTCCAGTTTCATTTCCTTTGGGCGGCAAATTGACCGGCATCTATGTCAAAAATGGGCAACATGTCAAAAAAGGCACTGTCATTGCCCGCGTTGACGCAACTTCAGCCAAAAGCATCCACGACGCTGCCCTGGCCACCCTCAACCAAGCTGAGGATGGCTATAACCGTCTGAAGCAAGTGCACGATGAAGGTGGTATCCCGGATGTGCGATGGGTACAGATGGAAACCGACCTCGAAAAAGCCAGACAAACTGAGATTACCGCCCGCAAGCACTTGAATGAATGCACTTTGATTGCACCACAAGAAGGCTTCATCAGCATGGACAAGCATACTACGGGTGAAAACATGCTCCCCACCACCCCATTCTGCCGCATCATCGACATGAACAAGATGATTGTTGAGTTTTCCGTCCCAGAAAAAGAAATCGGCATTATCCAGATAGGCGACAAGGCCGAAGCCAGTTTCCCAGGCTTGAACAACTTGTCCAAGACCCTTGAAATCATCGACAAGTCATTCGTCTCCAACCCCATGGGACACACTTATACCATCAAAGCCAAAGTGCCCGTCGAGAACAAGGACATTCTTCCTGGCATGGTAGCCAAAATCAAGCTTTCGCTCTCGGAAGCATCGGGCATCGTGGTGCCTTCTTCATGTGTTCTGACCATGCCTGAAGGTGCCGATGTGTGGACCGTCAAAAACGGCAAGGCTTACCGCCGCAACATCAAGGTGGGAGGCTTTGTGAAGAACGGCGTGGTGGTCGAAAGCGGCCTCGAAAGCGGCGACACCATCATCACGGTGGGCTATCAAAAACTATACAACGGAGCCAAAGTTTCGTTTTAACTATTTGGAAATGAAAAATCTATTGTTGTGTAAGAGCAATTTGGCCGTCAGCCTTCAGCTATCAGCTTTCAGCCACTATACAAGTGAGCTGATGGCTGACTGCTGATGGCTGATAGCTAATGAATAAAAGTCACAAATCTGATAAAAACGGAAACTATGGCTCAAAAAAGAAATATAATAGAAGGAGCGATGAGGAACTACAAACTCGTGTTCTTCTTCATGGCCATCATTGTCGTGTTTGGCTTTATCTCCTTGCCCAAACTCAAGAAAAACGAGTTCCCCGATGTGACCATCCGCATCGGCGTGGTGGCCGTTGTCTATCCAGGTGCCACCGCCGATGAAATCGAACAACGCGTGGCCAAGCCCGTCGAGCAATACTTGTTCACATTCAGCGATGTGGATAAGCAAAAGACCTATTCGCAATCCAAGGACGGTGTGCTGCTTGTCTTCGTCTCGTTGGTCAACGATACCAAAGACGCCAAGATGACCTGGTCGCGCATCCGCCAAGGACTTGTCCTTTTCCAAAGAACTGACCTGCCACAAGGTGTGTTAGCCACTACAGTCATTGATGACTTTGGCAACGCTTCTTCCCTGCTCCTTGCCATTGAGAGCGACCAACGCTCACCTCGCGAGCTGCGCGACTTCGCCGACCGCCTCTCGGAACGCCTGCGCAACATCGAGACCATGGGCAACATCAAAATCGTAGGCGAGCAAAAGGAAGAAATCGCCATCTACATGGACCCCACGCGCATGACCCAATATGCAGTGTCGCCGTCGATGATTACGGCAGAATTGGCTGCCCACAGTCTCCGAACCATCACAGGCAAGGCCGATAACGCTGACGGCTCTGCGGTCATCCATGTGAATGTCCCATACAGCGACATCTACGAGCTCTCGGAACTGATTGTCTTCTCCGACCCCGTCACTGGGCAGATTATCCGCCTGCGCGATGTGGCTCGACTAGAACGCCGCTACCAAGAGTCGTCGCAATACATCCAATACTCCGACAGCATCGTCGACGGTAATCAATGCCTCATCTTCTCCATGGAGATGCGACCTGGACACAATGTGGTGGCCTTCGGCGATGAAGTCAACAAAGAGATCGAGACCTTCCTTGCCACGGCGCCGCCCGACATCAAAGTGCATCGCATCACCGACCAGCCCGAAGTGGTCAACAAGTCGGTGCGCTCCTTCCTGAAAGACCTCATCGAGGCTGTTATCATCGTTATTTTGGTGATGCTCTTCCTCTTCCCCTTGCGTACCGCCTTGGTCTCTTCCACTTCGGTGCCTGTATGCATCGCGGCCGCATGGGCCATCATGTACCTGTTAGGCATCGAATTGAACACCGTCACCTTGGCGGCACTTATCGTTGTGCTCGGCATGATTGTAGACGACTCCGTCGTGGTCATCGACGGCTACACCGACATGCTCAATTCGGGGCGTTCCCGTTGGTATTCCGCCGCCGTCTCCACCAAGAGCCTGATGACCTCCATGCTCATCGCCACCTGCTCCATCTCCTTCATGTTCTTCCCCATGCTGTCGTTGATGAAAGGCACCAACATGGGTGATTTCATCGGGATGTTCCCTTGGGCCATCTTCATCACCTTGTCGTGCAGTTTCCTCTATGCCATCTGGGTGATTCCTTACCTTTCGGCTAGAATCATCGGGCCTTCGAATCCCAACAAACGCTCGAAGTTGGAGAAAATCCAAGCCAAGTTCTTCGACGCGCTTCAAAAATCCTACAAGAAGCTCCTCGACCTCTGTTTCCGTCACAAATGGGGCACCATCATCGTATCTGTCATATCCGTGGCCATCGGCGTGTTTTTCCTCACTCGCATCAATATCCAGATGCTGCCCAAAGCCGAGCGCGACAGCTTTGCAGTGGAGGTACATCTTGCTGCCGGCAGTTCGCTTGATGAAACCGCCAAAGTTTCCGACTCACTAACGAAAATCCTATTGGCCGACAAGCGCGTGAAATCCGTCACCACATTCCTCGGCATGGCATCGCCACGTTTCCACATAACCTATGCTCCCGAGCCCATGCCCACCTCGGCCTATTCCCAATTCATCGTCATCACCGAATCGGAGAAAGCCACCAAAGAAATGATGAAAGAGTACTCGCAGCAATACGAGAACTATTTCCCCTCCGCACAGATCCGTTTCAAGCAGATGGACTATCAAGTGGTGAATGCGCCCGTGGAATACTACCTCATGGGCGACAGCTACGACAAACTTGAGCCCATCAAAGACTCACTCGTTGCCTGCTTGAAACAAAATCCCGACCTGTTTTTCGTCCATTCCGATTACGACGACACGGAAGAAATCGTGGAAGTGGACCTGAACATCGACGAGGCCAACCGCCTTGGCGTGACACAAGCCGTGCTTTCGGTCTACCTCTCGAGTGCACTTTCGGGCAACAAGATGGTCTCCATGTGGGAAAACGGCTACAACCTGCCCACAACCATTTACACCGAAGGCCTGCACGACATCGACTATGAGGGGATCGGCAACATGCTGGTGCCCACCTCGCTTCCTGGTGTTTGGGTGCCTTTGCGTCAAGTGGCCGATATCCATCCTCGTTTCCAACACGACAACCTGACCCACCGCAATGGCCGCCGCTGCATCACCGTGATGGCTGATGTCATGCCTGGATGCGGACAATTGACGCAATACAAGAAGACACAAGAATATCTCAACACACTCAACATACCCGAAGATGTGGTCATCGAAGAAGGTGGTTCCATGTTGCTCACCAAAGAAACCATGCCTTCTCTGCTCATGTCCATCTTGGCAGCCGTGGTGGTGATGTTCATCGTCTTGATCATCCACTACAAGCGCATCGGCATTTCCTTCCTCTCGATTTCTGTCTCGCTGCTCTGTGTCTTTGGTGCCATGTTCGGCCTGTGGCTGTTTGGCCTCGACCTGTCGATTACCGCCATGCTGGGTGTCATCTCGCTCATCGGCATCATCGTACGCAATGCCATCATCATGTACGACTATGCAGGCGAATTACGGGCAAAAGAGAAAATCGCCGTGCACGATGCCGCCTACGAAGCTGGACTGCGCCGCATGAGGCCTATCTTCCTCACCTCGGCCACCACGGCCTTAGGTGTCATCCCGATGATTTTAGCCAAGACCCTGCTTTGGGAGCCCATGGGGGTGGTCATCTGCTTCGGCACCATCTTCACCTTCCCCTTGGTCGTCACCGTGCTGCCCGTAGCCTATTGCCTGGCCTTTGATGCGGGCGAACGCGACCAGAAACGCTTGAAGAAAGCCAACCAACGCTTCCTCGACCGCCTCGACGAACGCGACAAGCGCAACGAGGAAAAGAACAAAAACGAAGAAAACAACACACAGCCATGAAAAAAAGACATATCCTATCCATAATATTTGCCCTGTTTTGCATCAGCGTCAATGCTCAAACTTCTGTACTGACGCTCGACTCTTGCTTCGCCTTAGCCAAAGTCAACAATGTGCAGTTGCAGACCAACCAGTTGGAAATCGAAAAGGCGCAACAGGTCAAAGCACAGGTGTTCACCAAGTATTTTCCACAGGTGTCGATTTCATATTTGGCCTATTTTGCCGCCAGACCTATTATTGAATACGGTATCAACGACATTCAGGACGATGATTTGGGGGCTTTCCTTTCAGCGCTCATCACTACATTGAACGACCCTGAAGGTGCCAATATAGGACTGCCGACCGAGATCAACCTGATGAAGAAAGGCCATAGCGTGAATGCCACGGCCATGGTGCCCGTTTATGCGGGTGGACGCATCAAGAACGGCAACCAGTTGGCCAACCTCGGTATTGAGGCTGCCCGTCTGAAAGCCGAAGTATCGGAACGCGATATGCTCGAAAACATCGAATCGTCCTATTACCTTGTAGCGGGCTTGCAGGACAAGGTCCGCACCGTGGAGTCAGCCTTGGCACTTACCGACAGCCTCGAACACATCGTAGATGTTGCACTGAAAGCAGGGCTCATTACCAAAAGCGACAAACTTCGCCTTGCCTTGAAACAAAATGAGTTGAAAGCCAAACAGATGCAACTCGGCAATGGCATTGTTTTGGCTTCACAACTGCTTTGCCAGCAAATCGGCATTGAATACCCCGAAGCGGGTCTAACCCTGGATACGGCTAGTTTTTCAACAATGAGCACTCCCGTTGCTACGGTTCAGGAAAACTTCATCCGTCCAGAGCACCAACTGCTTCAACTCCAAGTAGATGCAGAGAATCTTCGGAGAAAATTGACTTTAGGGGAAGCCTTGCCTCAAGTCGGCATCGGCGGCAGTGCGGTTTATGGTAATCTCGTGAGAAAGTACAAATTCAACGCCATTGCCCTTGCCCAAGTGTCGATTCCCTTGACGCAATGGTGGGAGACCGCGCACAAGCTGAAAGAGCACGACATCGTCATCCGCGAAGCGGAGTTGATGCAAAAAGACCTGACAGAGAAGATGAGTTTGCAGTTGAAACAGGCATATAACCAGATGGTGGAAGCCGATGCCTTGATGCAATCCGACAAGGCTGCCTTGGACATGGCCAAAGAAAACTACCGCCTCGCAGAACTCAACTACCGCGCCGGCATGAACACCATCACCGATGTGCTTGAGGCTCATGCATTACTATTGCAAGCCAAAAACGCCATCACCGACCGACAGATTACCTACCTCACCGCCCGCCGTCGATACTATGATTTGAGCGGACAATAATCATGAGACTCAAAAAACGTCCAAATCGAACCATTGTTTGTTCTTTGGACTGTTTCTAGTTTCATGGAGGCGAGAAGTAAATCATCTATTTTGCATAAACACTTGCTTTTTTAAAATAAAGCACCTATTTTTGCACCCGAAACACCATTGAAGATGAATAAACTGACTACTATTCTTTCTCTTATCATTGCTGTTTTTGGGTTGCATCACACCTTAACTGCCCGCCCCGTCGACCTGCAAACAGCGCAATCTATCGCCATTGAGTTCATGGGAGCTAGCGATATGCAACTGGTCTCCACTTATCGAACAGACAAGAGCGCTGCCGCATTCTATGTCTTCAATACCGAAGACGGCTTCATCATCGTTTCTGCTGACGATTGCGAGACACCCATCATCGGCTATTCCCATGAAGGCCGCTTCGACCCAAATAACATACCCGAGCAAATGGAGGCCTATTTGCAGGACTTCGTCGCAAGGATACAATACGGCATCGAAAACCATATCGAAGCGGATGAACTCACGGCAAGGCAATGGGAACTTGTGAAGAACGAGATACCCAACCACGGGTTGGGGCTCTCATTCTTATTACCACATGGGTAATGTGAATGCCACTCTTTCTGCTGACTTTGGTAACACCTTTTACGACTGGGATCACATGCCCGATTCGCTGACCGACGACTCCAGCGACATTGAAGTTGAAGCCGTGGCAACCTTGCTGTTCCATTGTGGCGTCTCAGTTGATATGAATTACGGTTACAACGGATCTTCTGCCAGTTCCAACAATATTCGGAACGCCATGACACGGTATTTCAATTACTCAAGGTATATGCACCAGGAAAGCCGTGTTGACTTTAGCGATGCAGAATGGCTCACGATGATAAAAAACGATCTCGACCTACAACGTCCGGTCCAGTATTCTGGTTCAGGAAGCGGCGGGCATGCCTTTGTCTGCGACGGCTACGATGAGAACGACCTGTTGCACTTCAACTGGGGTTGGGGTCGCGCCAACGGCTATTTCGCCTTAGGTCATCTGAATCCTATCGGTTACCATTTCAACGACGACAACTCTGCCATTTTTGGCATCGTCCCGCAATATGATCCATGGCCTGTCTCCGTCACAGTATTTCCAGCCACCGCAGGAACTGTAATAGGCACTGGCGATTACCATATTGGTGACACCTGCACACTTACCGCAGTGCCTTCCGACCAATGCGATTTCTATTGTTGGAAAAAAGACGGACAGATCGTGACCTTCAACCCAACATATACCATTGGCGTAGAAGAAGACAATATATACGGTATTGAAGCCATCTTCTCCTTAGGCATGTCGACAGACATCACCGCAAGCCATTATCCCGACCCCAACAACCCAAATAGTCCTTCCGTAAGCCTGTCATGGGGAGTGCAAGGAGCAAACGACTGGATATTGGTAAAAGAATTCGATGTAGGCGAGCATGAAGATGGAGTAGGAACCGATGGAGATTTCATTTATACGAGTTGCAGTAGTTCATATTATCCAGTGGCATTTGGCAAATACAGCGCGGATGGGGATTCGATCGAATCGTTCAATATTGAGGGAAGTAGCCACAGTGCTGCTATGGCCTATGATGGGAACTACTTCTACTATCTTACCTCTGATAAAAAACTCCATTGTGTCGATTTTGTCACAAAAACGCTCATCAGTAGCGTTACATTGTATCCGCCAACAGGTCAGTATTATTATAACACATTATGTGCTTACGATCCGATCAGTGATGGTTTTTGGTTTGTTTACCAAACTGTTAGCAGTTATGTCTGCAACAGATTTAAACTCATTAGCCGAAGCGGCCAAACTATATGTGAGAGCCCCATTATTCCATATAGTATGCTAGATTATTACGACGGAATCTACGGATCATGCCATCTAATAGCCAATGACGGGACTCAACATCTTTTGTTTGCCAACGGAGGAAAACTCTATGATTTCAACATCACAAACAACATCATAAGCGACAAATGCCTTATTGCATTTCAGCATAATTTCAAGGGAGCTTGCATAGGACAACATAAAGGGAAAGAAGCCTTGTTCGTTGTTTATAGCAACAAGATTCATATTTATGAAAGAAATGGTCATCTGTCGCAAATCGAGGGATATCGCATCTATCGCGCCGACAGCGAGACGGATACCATAATGCTTGCCGACGGAGTCACTAACACATCCTACATCGACACCACATGGAATGACATACCTTCAGGCGTTTATAGTTTCGGCGTCAGTTCGTTATTTTCAAATGGTGTGGAATCCGAGATTATTTGGTCCGACGCCATAGTGAAAACAGATGGCATCGATGAAAACAATAGCGGGCAAGAAATCCCTGGACGGCCCGCCCAGAAAGTGATTGAAGACGGAAAGATTGTCATCATCAAAGACGGAAAACGATACAATGTGTCGGGACAGCATTTGAATTGAATTTGATAATAAAAACAAAAACATATGAAACGCATTTCCCTACTCTGCATTGCCTTTTTCGGGTTGTTTTTAAGCACTATAGCCCATCCCGTCACCTTGCAAACGGCACAATCCGTCGCTGCCAAGTTCACGGGAACAAGCGATGTGCAATTAGTCTCCACTTATCGAACAGACAAGAGCGCTGCCGCATTCTATGTCTTCAATACCGAAGACGGCTTCGTCATCGTTTCGGCCGACAATTGCGAGACACCCATCATCGGCTATTCCCATGAAGGCCGCTTCGACCCAAATAACATACCCGAACAAATGGAAGGCTATTTGCAGGACTTCGTGGCAAGGATACAATATGGAATCGAAAACCATATTGAAGCGGATGAACTCACGGCAAGGCAATGGGAACTGGTTAAGGTCACTGGACGGCTCAACGAAAGCAAGACTGCCTCTGCCGTCGAGCCCTTGCTAACCGAAATGTGGGAGCAGGGATGCCTTTACAACGAGCTCTGCCCTACCTTTTCAAAAGTCCCGTGTGGTCATGCCGAAGTGGGCTGTGTGGCCGTGGCCATGGGGAAACCGGATGGGGGACGCACTCTTATAACAATGCAGGCCTCACGCTTTCCGCTGACTTCGGCAACACCGTATACGATTGGAACCACATGCCCGATTCGCTGACTGACGACTCCAGCGACATTGAAGTTGAGGCAGTGGCAACCCTATTGTTCCATTGCGGCGTTTCTGTGAACATGAAATATGAAACTAACGGTTCTGGTGCCGATTCCGGTGATGTCCCTGATGCCTTGATTCGTTACTTCAATTACTCAAGGCGACTCCATTTCGAAAAACGCAGTAATTTCAGCGATGATGAATGGATGTCGATGCTGAAGACCTGTCTCGATTTACAACGACCCGTATTTTATGGAGGAAAAGGCAGCCAAGGCAGCCATGCCTTCGTGTGTGACGGCTACGACGAAAACAACTTGCTGCACTTCAACTGGGGTTGGGGTCGTGCCAATGGTTATTTTGCCTTGGGGAACTTGAATCCTATCGGATACAGCTTTAACGAAAGCAACTTTGCCATCCTCGACATCAACCCCGAATATGAAACATGGATTATTGAGGCTACGGCTTATCCTCCTACAGCCGGCACCATAGAAGGAACTGGAGAATATCATATTGGCGAGCAATGCGTGCTTACTGCGGTGCCCAATGCAAACAGTACATTCAGTTATTGGAAGAAACGCGGGAATATCATTTCCTACAACATGTCATACTCTTTTATGGTCAATTCCGATGTCAACGACATCGAAGCACACTTCTCCCTCAATCCCCTTAAGGAAATACAAGCATTTCACTCACCCGACACGAATGATGTGAACAGTCCATATGTCAACCTGACATGGAACTATGACAGCATTCATGAATGGAACCTTTTGAAACAATTGGAAATTGACGGAGAAATGAGAGGCTTGACCACAGATGGCGAATACATCTATACCAATTACAACAGATACGATGAATTGGGAAAAACAATTGTAGGGCTGAAGAAATACACGATGGATGGCGATTTGGTGGATTTGTTTGAACTAGAAAACGCCTATGCCCTCAACATAACAAACGACGGCAATTTTATTTATTTCGGGAATGACCATATTTACTCCTTGTATCTTTATTTAACCGACTTTACCCACAAAACCATAGTGGACAGTATTAACATGAACTTTAGACCAGAATATTGTGCATATGATGCTACAAACGACAGCTTCTGGTTAAAGGGGGTGACTGGCAATAATCTAGTGTTTGTTAACCGCCAAGGCGAAATGATATGCAATGTGCCCATATTGTCAACTACAGATTTTATTTATGGATTTGGCAGCATCATCGCCGAAGACGGTAACTTACATTTGTTGATGGTTAACAACAAACATGTCAGTAATTATGATGTCTCCGACGGAAGTTTCTACAACCGTTACATGGCTTCATTGAATTACACAGGTCAAACAGTAGGCGCTTGCATTGGAAAATATAATGACAAAGACGCCTTGTTTGTTGCCTCACACAATTACTATTTAGATAACTCTATAATCTATGTTTTCGAAATTGATTGTCCTCTCGCTCGTATTATGCACTATCGTCTATATCGTAGCAATAGCGAAGGAAACATCGTGATGCTTGCCGACCATGTCACCGAAACATCTTACACTGACCTAACATGGAACAACATCAGTGCTGGCGAATACCGTTTCGGCATCAGCGAGGTTTATTTCAATGGCGTCGAGTCGGAAATCATTTGGTCCGACACCATCGTGAAGACGGACTTTGGCATGGATGAGAACAGCAACCAGGAAAGCCAAGAGCCTTCTGTTCAGAAAGTGGTTGAAGACGGGCACATCGTCATCATCAAGGATGGAAAACGCTACAATGTGTCGGGACAGCATTTGAATTGAAAACGATAATAATAAATAAAAAAGCATATGAAACGCATTTCACTACTCTTCATTGCCCTTTTCGGGCTGTTTTTAAGCACTGCTGCCCACCCCGTCGACCTGAAAACGGCGCAATCCGTCGCCGTCAAGTTCATGGGAGCAAGCGATGTGCAACTAGTCTCCACTTATCGAACAGACAAGAGTGTGTCCGCATTCTATGTCTTTAACACCGAGGACGGCTTCATCATCGTTTCGGCCGACGATTGCGAGACACCCATCATCGGCTATTCCCATGAAGGCCGCTTCGACCCTAACGCCGTTCCCGTGCAAATGGAAGCCTATTTGCAGGACTTCGTCGCAAGGATACAATACGGCATCGAAAACCATATCGAAGCGGATGAACTCACGGCAAGGCAATGGGAACTTGTGAAGAACGAGCCCTTGCTAACCGAAATGTGGGAGCAAGGATGCCTTTACAACGAGCTCTGCCCTACCTTTTCAAAAGTCCCGTGTGGCCATGCCGAAGCGGGTTGCATAGCCGTGGCCATGGGTCAAATCATGCATTATTGGAGATATCCCGAAACCGGATGGGGCTCGCACTCTTACAACAATGCAGGCCACACGCTTTCCGCTGATTTCGGCAACACCATCTACGACTGGGACCATATGCCCGATTCGCTGACCGACAACTCCAGCGACGCTGAAATTGAGGCTGTAGCGACACTGCTTTTCCATTGTGGAGTTTCGGTAAACATGAAATACACCACCAACGGTTCTGGTGCCGATTCTGGCGATGTCCCTGACGCGTTGGTCCGCTATTTCAATTACTCAAGGCGACTCCATTTCGAAAAACGCAGTGATTTCGATGATGAGGAATGGATTTCGATGTTGAAAAGCTGCCTTTACTTACAGCGACCCGTGTTTTACGGAGGTAAAGGCAGCCAAGGCAGCCATGCCTTCGTGTGTGACGGCTACGACGGCAACGACTTGCTGCACTTCAATTGGGGATGGGGTCGCGCCAACGGCTATTTCGCCTTGGGACATCTGAATCCTATCGGACTTAATTTCAACGACAAGAACTTCGCCATCCTCGACATCAACCCCGAATATGAACCTTGGATTGTGGAAGCCACAGCTTATCCATCAACAGCAGGCGCTATCGATGGCAATGGCGAATATCACATCGGTGATTCATGCACTCTGACAGCAATACCTGCAGAAGGCCACGAATTCTATTGCTGGAAGAGAAACGGAAAAATCATATCCAACATGCCGTCCATAGCCCTTAGTGTGGAAGAAGACATCCTCGACATTGAAGCCCACTTCTCTTGTCTTCCCGTAGGCCAAATCTCGGCAAATTACTCACCCGATGCAAGCAATCCGAACAGCTCAAGCGTGAGCCTTTCGTGGAATCGTGCAGATACCGAATGGGTACTGTTGAAACAATTAGAAATCAACGAAGAAGGTAGCGGAGTGGTCACCGACGGCGAATACATCTACGTCACCTACGCATATTGGAACAACCCTTCTTTCTCATTTGGCAAATACACCATGGACGGAGAACTGCTGGAAAAGTTCAACATTGAAGGTGTCCCTGAAGCTATGGGTATTGCTTACGATGGAACCTTGTTTTACAGTAACAGTTGCCAGTCGAACCTGAAAGTATTACACACTATAGATCTATACAACAAAACGGTTATTGACAGCACTGAAATAGGCACTTGGTTCGCGACAGCCACCTACGACCCTGAATATGATGGCTTTTGGCTCGACCGTAACAAACAAGTATACCTTTATGACCGTCAAGGCCAAAGAATCAAACCCAGTCCGACAGCACAGGACTATATCTATGGAACGGGATATTTCACCGCAAAAGACGGGACTCCCCACTTGTTGTTGTCCATGGAAGCAGGAGTTTACGACTATGACCTCACCAACAACGTCATCCAGGACCGTCCTCTGATGGAACCAGATTGGGATTATACCTACGGAGTTGGAGCCCACGTTGGGAAATACAATGGCAAAGAGGCCATGTTTATTGCCATTGGCTTCTCCATTCGCATTTATGAAATCAAGAGCCGTCTGGAACAAATCATGGGCTATCGCATCTATCGTGCCGACAGCGAAGGGAATAGCGTGATGCTGGCAGATGAAGTCACCAGCACATCCTATATCGACTACACCTGGAATGAGGCTCAAGCTGGAGAATACCGTTTCGGCATCAGCGAAGTGTACGCCAACGGTGTCGAGTCGGAAATCATTTGGTCCGACACCATCGTGAAGACAGACTTTGGCATGGATGAAAACGGCAATCAAGAAAGCCAAGAGCCTTCTGTCCAGAAAGTGATCGAAGACGGACACATCATCATCATCAAAGACGGAAAGAGGTACAACGTGTCGGGCCAGCATTTGAATTGAAAAAGATAATAATAAAAAAGAAAGCATATGAAACGCATTTCCCTACTCTGCATCGCCTTTTTCGGGTTGTTTTTAAGCACTATAGCTCATCCCGTCGACCTGCAAACAGCGCAATCCGTCGCTGCCAAGTTCATGGGAACAAGAGATGTGCAATTAGTCTTCACTTATCGAACAGACAAGAACGCTGCCGCATTCTATGTCTTCAACACCTCTGACGGTTTCATCATCGTTTCGGCCGACGATTGCGAGACGCCTATCATCGGCTATTCCCATGAAGGTCGTTTCGACCCAAACGACGTTCCCGAGCAAATGGAGGCCTATTTGCAGGACTTCGTGGCAAGGATACAATATGGCATCGAAAACCATATTGAAGCGGATGAACTCACGGCAAGCCAATGGGAATTGGTGAAAACCACTGGTCGGCTCAACGAAAGCAAAACCGCCTCAGCCGTCGAGCCATTGCTGACCGAGATGTGGGAGCAGGGATGCCATTACAACGAGCTCTGCCCCACCTTTTCAAAAGTCCCGTGTGGCCATGCCGAAGTGGGCTGCGTGGCTGTGGCCATGGGTCAGATCATGCACTATTGGCGCTATCCAGAAACTGGCTGGGGGGCGCACTCATACAACAATTCAGGGTTTCAACTTTCCGCTGATTTCGGCAACACCGTGTACGATTGGGACCACATGCCCGATTCGCTGACTGACGACTCCAGCGACGCTGAAATTGAAGCTGTAGCGACACTGCTTTTCCATTGTGGAGTTTCGGTAAACATGAAATACACCACTAACGGTTCAGGGGCCGACTCAGGTGATGTCCCTGATGCATTGATAAAGCATTTCAAATATTCAAGCAGTCTCCATATCGAGAAACATAGTGATCACAATGATGCAGAATGGATATTGATGTTGAAGTCTTGCCTCAACCTACAGCGACCCGTGTATTACGGAGGAAAAGGCAGTCAAGGCAGTCATGCCTTCGTGTGCGACGGCTACGACGGCAACGACCTGCTCCATTTCAACTGGGGATGGGGTCGCGCCAATGGCTATTTCGCCTTGGGCAACTTGAATCCGATTGGATACAGCTTTAACGAAAAGAATTTTGCCATACTCGACATCACCCCCAACCTTAACCTGTTTCAAGTATCCGCTTCAGTTATTCCGCCTAATGGAGGCCACATCCATGGACTTGGAGGATATCACATCCATGAACAATGCAACTTGACTGCAGTTCCAGAAGGAGATTATGACTTTTATTATTGGAGAAAAGACAGAGAAATCGTTTCGCTCGACTCAATCTATTCAATGGAGGTCTCGGATGATATCAACGGTATTGAAGCCCTCTTCGTACTAAGACCAGCAACAAGCATCACTGCAAGTCTTAATGCCGACTCTGGTATGCTAAGCAATCCGATCGTCAATTTCTCTTATGAGGAAGAGGGAGGCCTTGCATTCCCTTTGATGAAACAGTTCGTAATTGAAAAGGGAGAAGGTGTCATCTCCGATGAAGAGTTCATCTATGTCTTCCATAATTGGAATGCTGCAGGACAGAAGTTCACCAAATATACTATGGAAGGGGAGTTCGTCGAGAACTTCAATGTGACAAGTTGCAATTATATCATCTGCGCCACTTATGACGGTACGTACTTTTATGCTTGTGCTCGGGATCATAGAACACTATATACTCTAGACCTCAAAAACCAACAATTAATTAGTTACACTACTTTACCATTCATTATTAATGCCATCGCGTATGATTCAATAACCGACAACTTTTGGGTAGCCAATTCGGCATATTCCAACACACGAAAAATCTACCTTTTGGACCGATCGGGCCATATCATCAAAGCAGGGCCAGATTTACCAGCAGTAATCATCAGTGCTGGCATGACCAATGGTACAGACCACAATCGGCATCTCTTGGCAAGTACTCATGACGCATCGATATATGATTACAACATTAATCAAAACATGTTAGACACCTTCAACATCACGAATCTAGGATTTGGCTCATCCCACAGCATCATTTCAACAGGAAAATATGAAGGGGAAAACGCTGTCTTTGTTTGCAACAAATATGGTCATACTGTCAAGATTTTCGGGATAAGAGATGTCTACTCAAAAGTCATGTATTACCGATTGTATCGTAAAGACAACCTTGGAAACGAAGTAATGCTTGCCGATGAGTTCACAAAGACTTCGTTCATCGACACCACATGGAACGAGGCAAGGCCAGGAACATACCAATTCGGAGTAAGCTCCGTATTCTTCAACGGTAACGAATCCAAGGTAATATGGTCCGATGCCATCGTAAAGATGAATCATTGCATCGATGAAAACAAGGACAGTCACCCCACTGACCCATCTGTCCAAAAAGTGATCGAAGACGGACACATCGTCATTATCAAGGACGGGAAACGCTATAGCCTATCAGGACAAACTTTGAATCAATGATGATTTTGTATTTTTGCAACGCTTTTGCAATAAAAACGCCACAAATCAGTTAATCCTAGAAATCGAACAATAATGAAGAGATTCAGAATAGTTACCCTACTGTTGGCCTTCACTTTGGCCGCTCCTGCCCTGCTCCATGCCCAAATCGTCAAAGGCGAACTGATCTTGGGCGGCAACATCTGCCAAGTGGACGGCGACGAATGCTACCATTACCGCAAGCCAGGCGTTCATGTCGGTGCCGGTGCCTTAATTCCCATCACCAACTGGTTGGATGTCGGCATTGAGGTGCTTTTCAACCAAAAAGGTGCCTACAAAGGCGACTCCATCAACCAACATCTTGGGCTTTATTCGGGACGATACAAGCTGAACCTCAACTATGCCGAAATCCCGGTGATGATCTATGTGACCGACAAGGACCGCTATAGTCTCGGCGTCGGAGTTTCATACGGGCGCATTGTCGGACTCCAAGAATACATCAACGGACAGTCCTCATCCATCCGTTTGGGTGACGGACAAATCCATTGGAGAGAGGACAGAGAAGGCCTACCCGATGTCAGCCAAGCAACCAACATCAAGGAATTGACCAAAATGCTTTATACGGCGGGCTATCCGCAAGACGCAGCCATCGAAGAACTGGTTCCACAAGTGATTGCCAACTCCGACAGCTATCGTGGCAACGACTTCTGCATTTGCGCCGATGCCCGAGTCCGGATCTGGGAAGGCATCCATGCTGAATTGCGCTACCAATACTCGCTGATGCCCATTCGTACACGCCTGTTCTACAAAGACACCAACGAAACCCTCCTGAAAACCGATGACTCGCGAGTGCAACCCCTGCAACGCCAGTACAACAACAGCATCACACTGAGGGTGGTGTATCTCTTCAACGAACACCGCGCAAAGGCAAACAAAGAGGCCTCGAAGAAGGGTCAATAGTCCTGGAATGTTTCTGGAAACATGTCATTCCTTGCAGAGGCTTGCAGGGATTGGAATCTATGTTTTCAGAAACATTACACTGTTCAACCTTCTATAGATTCCAAATCGCACATCCTTTGCGAGGAATGACCTAGAAGGTTGAAGCAATTGTCACAATCCAAGGTAATAATCCTTCAGAAACTCATTGTATTGCGCCGTGAAACGCTTGTCTGCATCGCGGATAACGAAGGTTTCCACAAATATATTATCGCTTTTTTCAAAGCCCAACTCCAGATTGACACGGTTGGGCTCCTTCCCCGCTATCGGCACGATGGTCATCCTCTTGTGAAGATAAAGCCCGTAACGCTCCGCAGTATCAAGAAACTCCATGGACACATCAGCGGGCAACACCAATGCAAAACGACCATCAGGCTGCATCAAACGACCAACCTCTTGGCATATCGTGGCATACGATAGCCCCGCGTCGTTGTGCCGCGCGCGACTCTTACGCTCCGAGTCGCATTTCGAGAAACGGTTGAAATAAGGGGGATTGGAAATAATGAGATCGTATTTCTTATCCATTTGAAAATCAACGATATCAACACAAAAGGCCTTCAGATGATCACGCCACTGCGAGGCTTCGAAATTGATCGTCGCCTCCTCTATTGAAGCCTTGTCAATGTCCACAGCATCCACATGTGCCACACCCTTTTGCGAGAGCATCAAAGGCAAAAGGCCGCAACCTGTGCCAACATCCAGCACAACATCCAATGGCTTGACCTCCGTCCAGCGTCCCAACAAAATGGCATCGGTGCCCACCTTCATTGTCGAGCGATGATGATAGAGGCTGAAATGCTTGAAATGAAAGGGGCGCGCGTCGGTCATTGCAAATACATGTCTATCAGCCCTTCAGGAGCCGTTATCGTAAGTATTTTCTTATCTCTGTCTACATTTTGGATGACCTGGTCCAAAATCGGGATAAGGATTTCTTTTTTGTCTTTCATTATCTGCAGGATGGCCTGCGTGGGGTATTCCAGCACCTGACTAACGGGACCCAGCTCGCCTTTCTCCGTGTCGACCACGGTAAAGCCCACAATCTCATGGAAATAGAACTGCTTGCCGCTGAGCTTGGGCAACATTTCCAAGGGTAAATACACTGACTTTCCGACCAGATGTTGCGCTGCCTCAATAGTCTTCATGTCTTGAATAGCAATAAAGAATTTATCACCGCTCATCGTAATCTTCTCCACGAAGAAAGGGGTCAGCACCTTATTGATTTCTAGGAAAAAATGCTTCATCTCAAGGTATGCGGAAGGATCGTCGGCCTCCACTTTAAGAGTCACCTCCCCTTTCAGTCCGTGTGTCTTGGCAATCTTGCCGAGGTAAAAACAGTCTTCTTTTTTCATATTACACCGATAACTGACCGAGAAGAACTACATTCTTCCTCTAGTCATCATGGCGGAGGGACATCCGCCATCTCCCAAGCAAGAAAACGAATCCTTCCGCTTAGGAGATTGCGGATCAAGTCCGCAATGATGATAAAAGGGATAAGTCTCGTTATCCCAGTCCTTTTTCTTTTTTCGCTGCAAATATAGGAATTTCTTATTTTTGCAGCTCATTTTTCAAATCATGCACGACTTTTTGCATTTGTCATTGGATGTGCTGAGAAACAGCGTCTTAATCACTGGCCTGGTGATTATCATGATGCTGATGATCGAGTATGTCAACATACATTCCCACGGAAAGTGGTTCACCAATTTGCGCCATAACCGCTTCGGACAGGTGGTTTTGGGTGCGGGCTTGGGCATCATCCCGGGCTGCATGGGCGGTTTCGCCGCCGTGTCGATGTACTCGCATAAGCTGTTGAGCTTCGGCGCCTTGATCGCCATGATGATTGCCTCATCGGGCGATGAAGCCTTCATCATGCTTGCCATGATTCCCAAGGAGGCCTTGCTGCTGATGGTGGTCTTGTTCGCCATTGCCATCCTTGCCGGCTGGCTGGTGGACAGATTCTCCAAGCCAAACAACAAAGCCCAACACGGAGGCTGCGAAGACGGCTACCAGATTCATGAGGAAGACCACCATGATGAGACGCACCAACCCGAGAAAGCATCGTTCCGCAACATGCGCCAAGCCAGCGCGGAGCGTATCGCCCTGCTGCTTGGCGTCATCCTGTTCATCGTGGCCCTCGCTTTTGGTATGCTAGAGCACGAACATGAACATGTGGAAGCCGTCCACACCCAGCTGAACATCTTCAACGAATACTGGATGAACCTCATCTTCGCCGTCGTAAGCCTCTTCGTGGTATGGTTCATTGCCACGGCGCCCGATCATGTCGTCAAGGAACACCTGTGGGAACACATCATCCGCAAGCATTTCTTGAGCATCTTCCTCTGGACCTTTGGTGCCTTGTTTGTCATCCAGGTCGGGCTGCATTACTTTGACATTGAAACCCTTATCAGCAACAACATCCCGTGGATGATCCTGTTGGCCGTCTTGGTGGGCATCATCCCCGAGTCAGGGCCGCATTTGCTGTTTGTCACTTTGTTTGCCACGGGCACAGTGCCTTTCTCGGTGCTGCTGGCCAGCAGCATCTCGCAGGACGGCCATGCCTCGTTGCCGTTGCTTGCCGAGAGCAAAAGGAGTTTCTTGAAAGCAAAGATAGTTAATGCCTTGGTGGCAGCGATGTTCGGGTATTTGAGTTATTTCATTGGGGTTTGATTGACTTGTTGTAATTATCGTAATAACGTTATTCCGTCATTACGATATTACGAAAAACCAAAATAAAGGCTCAAACGTTCCTCGTTCCATCACATTCTGGATAGCTTGAGCAACTCCAAAAGGCATTCCCTGCGTTTTTACCCTTTTTGGCCATACGCTTTATCATCGGCTTACCGCATTTTGGACAAAGAGGCGCATCGTTTTGGGCACTTTGCTCCACCCTGCGGGCTAGCCTTTCAGCTGACAATGCTTCAGAAAAGCCACCTTCCTCCTTGAATGCCTCAAGTTGATTCTCAATTTGTTTGCCCAGCATCATAATGAGGCGATTGCAAAGGACAAGCAAACAGTTGGCTTCTGTCATTGAGTTTTTGGAGCAAAGCCATGCATCAAACTTGTGCTTCTGCTTCAAGATGTGAATACTACTGAGGTGTTGCACATCGTCTTTATAGGTGGGACGGTCGAGGGGGATGTTGCTTACATTTTGGTGTTCTTCTGAATTCACCGACCACGGGATCTCCTCATGTCGCATGAGCCAATTCACATAGTCGTTGGCTAGTTCTGCCAAACTCGCACGAGCCACATCTGTGAGACGCATTTCGGTTTCTTTTGAAGTTGAATGTCGCGAATTGCCTTCAGCAATGTTGGCGGGAACCGATCTTGCCGCCTGTGTCATTTGGTCATACTGCCGTCCGCAAGGGTCATTGATATGGTTGAGATTTCGGGCACAAAAGTCTTGCGTTGCCAATTGTATGACATTGGCCATCACCCATGTATCTAGCCAATAATATCCAAATCTATTAATCTGCATCTCGCGTGCCTTTGTTTTGTCAGCAAAAATAACACTTTTTTATCAGCGTTCCGAAAAAAGCTGTATTTTTGCCGCAGAATTACAAAGGGGTGCCTTCCCTGCTTCGGCAGGGTGAAAAGGCTGAGAACATACCCTCTAACCTGATCCGGGTAATGCCGGCGTAGGGATTGGATAGATTCAAGAATTCCCCTTCACATTTTATTAAACTAAAAACTCAAGAGATGAAAAGATTTTCTTTTGTTGTCGCCGCATTGTTATTCGCGGCAAATGTGAATGCTCAAAACAATGAAGTGGTGTATGACACCACAAAGTACGAAGTGCTTAACGAGGTAGTGGTAGGCGGCTTGCGTGTCCAAAAAAACGCCCCCTTTTCCGTCACCAACATCGAGAAGGTGGAACTCAACGACTTTTCGAAAACCGGTCAGGAACTCCCCTTCTTGTTCGCCAAGACACCCGGCATCATCGCATGGGGTGAGAACGGCATAGGCTCGGGCACCTCCTACATGCGCATCCGTGGCGCCGGCGACTCGCGTATCAATGTCACCCTCGACGGTGTGTCGCTCAATTCGCCCGAAGACCAATGCGTGTTCTGGGCCAACATGAACAGCTACGGCTCGCTGCTCAGCTCGGTGCAGATCCAACGCGGCGTGGGTAGCTCCACCAATGGCGACGGCGCCTTCGGCGGCACGATATCCCTGACATCTGCCAAGCCTTCCTTCGTGCCGAGTGCCGAGATTACGGGCTCCTACGGCTCCTTCAACACGCTCAACTTCGGCGCCAAGGCCTCCACGGGCTTGCTGTGGAACCACCTCATCATCGACGGAGCCTACCACGAGACCCACACCGACGGCTTCATCCACGGCACCAAAGGCCGCAGCGGCAGCTACTACGGCGGCCTCACCTGGATGGGCAAGAACTTCATCCTCCGCTACAAGAACATCGGTAACTTCGAAATGACCGGCCAAGCCTGGAACGGCGTGACGGCTGGCAACAACGACCTCAGCCTTATGGATGGCACCTACGGCGAGCACACGGGCATCAAGACCTACGCCGATATGTATAAGGTGGGCTTGGGACAGTTCAACTCGCTCTATGAATACCTCGTTACCGATGAGGACGGCAACTTCATCCAAGACGAGAACGGCCATTACATGACCCAACGCTACCCGATGAACGACGGCACCTTCTGGGACCGCACCACCGACAACTTCTGGCAAGACCACAACCTGCTCTCCGCCGCTTGGGAGATCAACGAGCATTGGTCGACCACGGCCACGCTGCACTACACCTACGGCTACGGCTATTACGAAGAATTCCGCCCCAACAACAAGCTCTCGAAGTTCGGCATGACCTATTACGACGCTGAAGGCAACCAAGTGAAAAAGACCGACTTCATCCGCAAGAAAGGACTCCGTCAGGACACCTATGGCCTCGTATGGTTCACCCGTTACAAGAATGCAAACTGGAATGTCATCGGCGGTATCTCGGCCCAGAACTTCCAAGGCAACCACTTCGGTTATGTGACTTATATCGCCAACCCAGATGTCGCCAACAAATACCTCATCAACGGCGACTATAAATATTACGACTCCGACGCGCAGAAGCTCGACGGCAATGTCTTTGTCAAGACTGCCTACACCTTCGCCGACCACTGGACAGTCTTCGGCGACATGCAGTTCCGCTATGTGGACTACAAAACCAATGGCATCAATGACAAGTTCTACGAAGAAGACAGCCAATACTACAACCAGGAACTCAACATCCACGAGAAGTACCCCTTCTTCAACCCCAAGGGCGGCATCTCCTTTGACACGGACAGCCACCACGCCTACGCCTCCGTGGCCATGAGCCACCGCGAGCCCGAGCGTAACAACTTCACCGACAACGGTTCCTATCCCTTCCCCAAGCCCGAGCAACTCCTCGACTATGAGTTGGGCTACAACTACAACGGACGCATCTGGCAGGCAGGCGCCAACCTTTATTATATGGACTACACCAACCAGTTCGTGCAGACCGGCGCGGTCAGCGACATCGGCGAGGCCCTTACCACCAATATCAAGGACTCGTACCGAATGGGCGTCGAGCTGCAAGCCGGCGTGAGTCCCACCAAATGGTTGACCATCGAGGCCAATGCCGCCTTGAGCCAAAACAAGATCAAGGACTTCGATGAAGTCGTGGAGAACTGGGACGACTGGGAAGGCAACACAGATGCCAACGGCCAGGCCTACGATGGCGATGGCTACGATGTCATCCACTACGACAACTCCACCCTGGCCTTCTCGCCTTCGGCCATCCTGAACGGCTTCGTTACCTTCCACCACAAGGGCTTCGAGGCCACCTGGCACACGAACTATGTCTCACGCATGTACCTCGACAACACCGAGAACCTCGACCGTTCGCTCCCGGCCTACAGCACCTCCAACGTCAGCCTCGGCTACACGTTGAAGCCCAAGAAAGTCGTCAAGGAAGCCATTGTGAAGGTGAACTTCAACAACATCTTCAACAAGCGCTACGCTGCCAGCGGCTGGGTCTATTCGGCCATCTGCGACAGCTACGGCCACCCCAACGACAACCGCTACTACCAAATCGGTTTCATCCCGATGGCAGGTTTCCATGTCATGGGCAATCTGACGCTGAGGTTCTAAAGCAGGCATAGATTCCCCTTCGGGGAATATATCAATTAACGGTATGTAGGGCTGTCATATTATGGCAGCCGCTGTTTCATTCGAAATATCAGCGGCTGCCACGGTGTGACAGCCCTACAATCCATTTTCGTTAAGGATTCATCTATTTAATTGTTAATTCATTCTATCCCTTCTTTGCGATGCGTTTCGCCACGCCGATGGCGCCTGTGGGACAGACAAGTCGGCAGAGATGGCAGCCCACGCAACGCTTTCCATCGAGATGCGGTTGACGCAGGTCGGCATCAAAGCTGATGGCCTGATGACCGCCGTCTTGGCAGGAGGTGTAGCAACGTCCGCAGCCGATGCATTGCTCACGGTCGAAGGTGGGATACACGATGGTGTCGCGGTCGAGGTTGGTGGGGGTGTCGAAATTAGGCAACTCCTCGCCCACTAGATCCGACAGATACTCTATGCCATGCTCCGCCATATAGTTTTGCAGTCCCAACACAAGGTCGTCGATGATGCGGTAGCCGTACTGCATCACGGCGGTGCACACCTGCACATTGCTGCAGCCCAGTTGGAGGAACTCAAGTGCGTCGCGCCAGGTCTCGATGCCACCGATGCCACTCAGTTCGATGCGTTTGCCCTCGTTGGTGGCGGTGAAAATGGGGTTTTTCGCCATTTCGAGGATGTGACGCAAAGCGATGGGCTTCACGGCGCGGCCTGAGAGTCCTGAGACGGTCTTCTTATCGGCCACGGCACCGCGACTGTTCATGGTCACGCTCTTGATGGTGTTGATGGCCGACACCGCATCGGCGCTAGCGAAGTGGGCGGCCATGGCGGGCTGGTTGATTTGAGTGATGTTGGGTGTCATTTTTGGGATGACCGGGATCTTGACGTTATGTTTCACATAGGCCGTGTAGAACAGCACCAGCTCCGAGTTCTGTCCCACGTCGCTGCCCATGCCAGCCAACTTCATCTGTGGGCAGGAGAAATTCAGCTCCACCGCGTCGACTCCGGCCTCTTCAGCCATTTTCGCCAGCGTGATCCACTCCGTCTCGGCGTTGCCCATGATGGAGGCCACGACGACTTTCGAGGGATAGTCCTTTTTCAGCCTGCGCAGGATGTCGAAGTCCACCTCGACGGGGTTCTCGCTCAGCTGTTCCATATTGCGGAAGCCAAAGAAATCCGACCGACCCGGTTCGCTGACGGCATCGAAGCGCGGCGACACCTCGCGGATGTCCTCCAAGCAGATGGTCTTGTAGAACACGCCCGCCCATCCTGCATCGAAGGCCCGCGCCACCATCTCGTAGTTGGTGCAGATGGATGACGAGGCGAGGAAGAAGGGATTCTCGCAAGGGATGCCACAGAAGTCGATGGCGAGGCTGGGCAAATCTTTTTGTGGCTTCGTGCCTTTGACGGCTTCCGCCAGCTCCCTGATGCGGATCGGCCTGTCGTAGTGGATGCAGGCCGCCTCGGCGGCTTGCAGCTCGGCGTCGCTACATTTTTGGATCCATTGTCCGGCGACGGCTTCGTTGTCGAATCGTATGGCGCGAATGGCGCGTGCCGGGTCGCCATTCTTGCAGGCCTTGCTGCACGGTGCATCGGTGCAGAGCAGGCACCGAGCGGCTTCTTCTTGGAGGTGCATAGTTTTGTTCATAGCGTCAGTGTTTAGGTGTTTTGTGGGGACAAAGATATATATTTTTAGTTTTCCTGATGGATTTAGATAAAAAACATAGGGACACACATGTAGAGGTGTCAAAAAATGTATCTTTGTTCTTTGAAACAACTGCAGCCAATAATCCGCAAAACCTGCGGATAACTAACCGAAAGATTTGCGGATTATTTGTTTCCCATATACTATCCCAATCAAATTAAACCCTATCTTTGCAACGCAAAAACACCCAGAAATGGCATCCGACACCGATAATACCCTCCGCCGCAAAACGCCGCCCATCGCGCTGGTTTCCATCGCGATTCTGGCTGTGGGCATCGTGCTGTTCGTCCTGAACCTGCGCTACGGCTCGGTGTCGATCCCGTGGAATGAATTCTGGGACGCGCTGCTGCATGGCGACACGTCGACCTACCGCGCCATCATCCTCGACTACCGCCTGCCACAAGCCATCACGGCGCTGTTGGCTGGCATCGGTCTATCGGTATCGGGCCTCCTGATGCAGACCTTGTTCCGCAATCCTTTGGCCGACCCTTCTCTGCTGGGCATCAGCAGCGGCGCGAGCCTCGGCGTGGCCTTCGTGGTCTTGCTGGGCACGGCTACGGGTCTGTCGGTCAGCACGCTTTCGCTGTGGTCGACCTTCGGCATCACCATAGCGGCTTTCCTGGGCGCCTTCGCGGTGCTGCTGCTCATCCTCGCCCTTAGCTCGAGGCTCCGCAGCATGGTCAGCCTTGTTTTAGTGGGCATCATGATCGCCTACATCGCAGGCTCGGTCACCGACATCCTGAAGTTCTTCAGCCAGAAGGAAGGGCTGCACTCTTTTGTCATCTGGGGCATGGGTAGTTTCTCCAACGTGAGCAAAGCACAACTGCCGTTCTTCGCCATCGCAGTGGTAGTTGGCACCATAGGCTCGTTCCTGCTCTTCAAGACCTTGAACCTATTGCTGCTCGGCGAGCGTTATGCTGAGAACCTCGGCGTCAACATCCGTCGAAGCAGCATGCTCATCATCCTGGCCTCGGGCTTCCTCACTGCCCTCATCACGGCGTTCTGTGGCCCTATCGCCTTCTTGGGTTTGGCCGTGCCGCACATCGCACGCTTCCTCTTCCGTAGCAGCGACCACAAGCTGCTCATCCCCGCCACGGCCTTCCTCGGCATGGACCTTGCCTTGTTCTGCAACCTCATCGCACGACTGCCATCCTTCGAAGGCAACCTGCCCATCAACTCGGTCACGGCACTGATTGGCGCGCCCATCGTGCTGTGGGTCATCTTCCACCGGCAACGGTTTAGTCAAACACATTAAATATAAATGGATTGCTTCGCAAGAAATCTATCAAAAATGATATGAAAATCAATCAAAAATCAAAAAAATGTTGAGAGTCAAACCTGAAATAAGATTTTTAAGATTTTGAATAATAGATTTTTGAACGATTTCTTGCCGTAAGGCAATCCCAAAAACACAAAAATGCAAGAGGTCTTAAAAACATCGAACCTACTCATCGGCTACAAAGGCCAAGCCTTGATGCCCGCGATCGACGTGAGCCTCAACGAAGGCGACATCGTAGCTTTGGCGGGTCCCAACGGCTCGGGCAAGACGACGCTGTTCAAGACGCTGTCGGCCAGCCTCAAACCCGTTAGCGGCGAGGTCAAGTTGTTCGGCAAGGACCTGCGCGACTACTCCCCCACTGAGCGCAGCTCCCTCTTCAGCCTCGTGCTGACCGAGAAACCCGATGACCTCTTCCTGAAGGTCTTCGACATCGTGGCCGCCGGTCGATATCCCCACCTCGGCCTCTTGGCCAAACTGAAAGCCGAAGACGAGCAAATCATCTACGACAGCCTTGAAACCGTCGGCATCAGCCATTTGGTCAACCGCAACTTCATCTCGCTGAGCGACGGCGAGCAGCAGAAAGTAATGATTTCCAAGGCATTGGTGCAGGACACGCCCCTCATCTTCATGGATGAACCTGCCGCCTTCCTTGACTATCCAAGCAAGATCGAGTTGGTCAACATCATGCACAAACTCTCGCGCGAGAAACACAAGACCATCCTCTTCAGCAGCCACGACCTGGATTTGCTACTTCGTCATGCCGACGTGATGTGGGTTGTCGCGCCCCAACAGCCTTTGCGCCAAGGCACACCGAAAGAATTGGTCGAACAAGGGATTATTGATGAGTATTTTAAGCCGATTGTGGCTAAAGAAGAGTTTTATTGGATGAGATAACTACTTGAATTAATTCTTCAAGCACCCAATCGGCACCACAAACACGCCGTCTTGCCTACGATAAGCATACTGTCCGCCCGTGAGAACGAGCAACAAATCAGGCTCTCTTATGGGAGTTTGTATTTCCGTTTTGTTATGCTCTTTGATAAGTCTTTGCAATTCCAATAGGTGTTTGGCTCCATCCTCGATTTCTGCGCTTCCCAATTTACACTCAATGAGTGCATAACGGCCATCGTTGATATGCAGCACGACATCCGCCTCCAAACCATATTTGTCACGATAGTAACCTATATGCGAATCAATATCGGAAGTATAGGCCTTCAAATCCCTGATACACAGTTGTTCAAACAGGAATCCAAAAGTCTTGAACTGTGTCATCAACGCCTTTGGCGACAGTTGCATAGCCGCCACAGCCACACTCGGATCGCAGAAGGTGCGCTTGGGAGTGCTACGAATGACCGCCTTACTGCGAATGGCCGGACACCAAGCATCAACATCCTGAATGACAAACAGCTTCTCCAAAGCCGTCACATACGAGGTGAATGTATCCATCGAACAAGTCATTTCTTCAGATGCCGAAACATCAGCAAGCAAGGTTGTTTTCTTCGCCAAAGTGGAAATATTGCGGGCATACGAGCGCAAAATCATTCGTGTCAGCTTCTCATCCCTATGAACGCCATCTATCCGCGAAATGTCTTCCTTGCAAACGGTTCTGAAATAGTCCTTGGCTACCATTAGTTTCGACTTTTCATCCTTGAGGCGCAAGGTGGCCGGCCATCCACCGCGACAAGCGGCGAAAATAATATCCTCAATCTGCATATCAGAAACCGCTGCAAAGTCTTGCTGCGGATTATCAAACAATTCCATCAGACTTACCGCTCCATTGGATTCCTTAGATTCCCAAAGGCTCATAGGAAGCATTTCCATTTTTGAGATACGGCCATTCCCAGAATGGTGTATCTTGCTTTTATCCACTGCGTTTGAGCCAGTCAAGATAAATTGCCCCTCAAGCCCTCTTTCATCCACCAAAGTACGCACGGCATCCCAAATGACGGGTGCATCCTGCCATTCATCAATGAGCCGAGGAGTAGCACCTTGCAGCAACAGCGACGGCTTGGTAGCCGCCGTAGTGAGATATTGTTCGCGCATGTCGGGCGACTGCAACTTGATGACACTGCCCGCCAATTGTTCTGCCGTGGTGGTTTTTCCACACCACTTGGGGCCTTCAATCAGTACTGCTCCAAAGGCATTCAAACGCTCTTCAAGTTGGACATCTGCCATCCTTTTGAAATAGTCCATAATTCATCTATTTAAAATACGCTGCAAAATTATTACAAATAAATGTATTACGCAAATCTATTCTGTATTTTTTACACATTTTATTCGGTGTTTTAGATGTAATTTATTCGGTGTTTTAGATATATTTTGTTCGGTGTTTTAGCGGTAATTTGTTCGGTGTTTTCGACATAACAATTTTGCCAAAAAAAAGAGTTTTTCTGGTTGAATTTAACTTCCCAATTTGCATTTTTTGTAATTTTGCACTTTCAAATATTGCAGCAATTTTTACTAAAATGCAGAATATCAGAAATATAGCGATTATCGCTCACGTTGACCACGGCAAGACCACCCTCGTGGACCGTATAATCGGACGAAGCCCCTGGCCAACTCATTCTCGACAACAACGACCTCGAACGCGAACGCGGCATCACCATCCTCTCGAAGAATGTGTCCGTTCGCTATAAAGATGTCAAAATCAATATCATCGACACTCCTGGCCACGCCGACTTCGGCGGCGAGGTGGAGCGCGTGCTTAACATGGCTGACGGCGTTTTGCTTTTGGTCGACGCCTTCGAAGGCCCCATGCCGCAGACCCGTTTCGTGCTGCAAAAGGCCATCGAATTAGGTTTGAAGCCCATCGTGGTCATCAATAAGGTGGACAAGCCCAACTGCCGTCCCGATGAGGTGCAAGAGGCCGTCTTCGACTTGATGTTCAACCTCGGCGCCACCGAAGACCAGCTGGACTTCCCCACCGTCTACGGTTCATCCAAGCAAGGCTGGATGTCGGACCACTGGGAAAATGTTACCGATAATGTTTCTTACCTCTTGGATGTCATCATCGACACCATCCCGCCCGCGAAGTTCGAGGAAGGTACACCGCAAATGCTCATCACCTCTCTTGACTATAGTTCATATGTGGGACGTATCGCTGTGGGTCGTCTGAAACGCGGCACTCTGCAAGCCGGACAGAATGTTTCTTTGGTGAAACGCGACGGCTCTGTCACCCGCTCCACTATCAAGGAGCTCTATACCTTTGAAGGTCTGGGCAAGGAACGTACCAAGAAACCCGTCGAGGCTGGCGACATCATCGCGCTGATGGGCATCGATGACTTCGAGATCGGCGACACTGTGGCCGACTACGAGAACCCCGAGCCGCTGCCACCCATCCATGTGGATGAGCCTACGATGAGTATGCTGTTCACCATCAACAACTCACCCTTCTTTGGCAAGGAAGGTAAATATGTTACCTCACGCCACCTGCGCGAACGTCTTTACAAGGAGACTGAGAAGAACCTCGCCTTGAAGGTGGAAGACACCGATTCGCCTGATTCTCTGATGGTCTACGGCCGTGGCATCCTGCACCTCAGCATCCTTGTCGAGACCATGCGTCGCGAAGGTTATGAGTTCCAACTCGGTCAGCCCAAGGTCATTTTGAAATACATCGATGACGTGAAGTGCGAGCCTATCGAATGCCTCACCGTCCTGGTGCCAGAAGACTTCTCTGGCCGTGTCATCGAGCAGGTCAGCGCACGCAAGGGTGAGATGACCCAAATGGAGCCCAAGGGCGACCGCATGTGCCTCGACTTTGACATCCCGTCGCGCGGTCTCATCGGCTTGAGAAACACACTGTTGACTGTTACTGAAGGCGAAGCTATTGTCTCCCATCGCTTCAAGGACTATGAACCTTGGAAGGGCGAAATGCCTTCACGCAATGTCGGAGCCTTGATTTCAATGGAAACAGGACAAGCTATCCCCTACGCCATTTGGAAGTTGCAAGACCGTGGCATCTTCTTCGTTAACCCGAATGAAGATGTCTATGCCGGCGAGGTCATCGGAGAGAACACGCGCAGCAACGACATCGTCATCAACGTTTGCAAGACCAAGCACCTCACCAACGTGCGTGCCTCGGGTAGCGACGAAGCCATCCGTCTCATCCCGCCTGTACGTTTCTCATTAGAGGAATATATGGAATACATCCGCGACGATGAGTATCTTGAGGTGACGCCCAAGAGCCTGCGTCTGCGCAAGATCATCCTCGATGAGCTGGAACGCAAACGCGCCTCACGCCGTGGAGAGGAATGATTTTTGCAAATTAATTTCTAAAAAGTCGGGCTATATGTCCGACTTTTTTCGTATTATTGCACACTTGTAAACGAGCAAATAACAAGACCCTTCCTTGTTTCATTGTTTTATTTTATTAATTTGATTATCAAATAAATAAGAATATGTCAACATTCAAGAAAACCCTTATTATCCTGTTTGTCACGATAGGATTGGCTTCGTGTGATGTGCTCACCCAAGTGGCACAAATGGCCAACTTCGCCAACTGCAAGTTCAATTTCAACAGTGTCGACCAGATTCAGATGCTTGGTGTCAACCTGAGCAAAGGCATGTCGAAGAGCGACCTCAACGCTGCTCAACTGCTTTCGTTAGCCAATGCCCTTGCCAACAAAAAACTGCCCGTATCATTCAATGTGAACGTAGGCGTCAACAATCCCAATACGATTCCTGCTTCGATGTCCAAAATGGATTACATCGTCAGCCTTAACGGCAAGGAAGTCATCAGCACTACGTTGAACAAGAGTGTCAGTGTGGGTGCCAACTCAAGCAGCGTGGTCAGTATTCCCATCACCACCGACCTGTTCCAGTTGTTCAGTGGCGAATCGGCTGACGCCTTGCTCAACTTGGCCTTCAAATTGGCCGGTGCCAGCAGCGAACCCGTCAATGTTGGCCTGAAGGTGAAGCCCTACATCAGCATCAACGGACAACAGCTCGCCTACCCCGACTTCATCTCAATGAACAAAGTGTTGAACTAACCCACAGAAAACAATCAAGAAATGGCGGATTTTAGCAAAGAAAGACGCTTCAGTATCGACCCTGGAAAAGGGAAAAAAATGGATGGTTGTCCCTACTCAATATATGAGGATGGGCGTGATGTGAAGGACTATATGATCCCTCCAAAAGGCTATAAATTCAAAGGTTTTCGTTTTGACCCCGATGCCAGCAACCAAATTTACGATGGCAGGCTCATCGCTGAATACGAAAAGGAACCATTCAATGACATTCTCAAGTCGAATCTCTGGAAATTCATCCTCGCCTTGGTCATTATCGCCGTCATCACGGTGGTAGTCATTCTGGCGGTCAATGTGTTCAACAAGCCTAAGACCGACAAACCGACCAAGAAGCCTGAGACCACAACCTTGGTGAAGGATACAGTGAAGGAAAAGGACAAAGTGCAGCCCGCTGGAAAGAACGCTCCAGTTCCTGCGAAGGACACTGTCAAGCCTAACGATAAGGATAATGCTGCTGTTCTCGACCTTAATGCCAAGAAAGACAACATGAAGGAAGAGCCACAACCCGCCACTGATGACCCCAATGTTCAATTCAAGCAGGCGTTCTGGAGCTTGATCCATCAGCGTACCATCATGATGGACCCATACGACCTCTTATACAAGGACAACAAAAACAAGGTGGAAGGCGAAGAGTATGAGTATCTTAGATATACCATCTTGGAAAACTTCGCTTCCTTCAAGGCTTGGTCTAGCAAACTGCACAAGGTTCCCGTTTCCGAGTTGGAATCCATCAACACCATCAAAGATCTGAAGAGCAAACTGAATGAGATAAAATAATTGTTTGGCTATCAGCTGTAAGTGATTACCTATCAGCAAAATGCTGACTGTTGAAAGCTGATGGCTAATAGCTGATACCAACTAGAAATACAACAACTTAAACAAATCAAATATGATCAGAAACAACTTCATCAAACGCCACAACGGCCCCACCGCATCGGATGCTGAAAAGATGCTCAAGGTCATCGGCGTGAAATCGCAAGAACAACTT
>CACXXW010000027.1 GCA_902771635.1 uncultured Bacteroidia bacterium
GTTGACCTGGGTCTGACCTTTATCGTCAACCCACACAACGCGGAACTTGAAGATACGATCGGGCTCAACAATGCGCTCGACAATCTTAGCAGCCTCGAACTCGGGGTGCTTGTTGTATTCTTCTTCGATGGTTTCCAGGACTTCGCGAACGGCCTGTAAGTACTCATTTTCGCCTGGATGCTTAGCTTCCAGAGCGGTCATAATTTCATTGACTTTCATTTGTTTGACTTTAATTAAAGGTTTATTTGTTGTGTTTGAAAGTTTGCTGCTTGTAGAAAGCGTTGCAAAGGTAGTGTTTTTATTTGAACTATTTCCAAATTCTACAAAATATTTTCATTTTCCTTCCTCACCTACCTATATTTTGAGGGTCATTGTCTTCAAATATCACATTACCTTCTTCATAATCAACGATTTTCGTTATCCTTCCATCAGGATTGTAATAGATTTCCCTGCCGTGTTTCAGATTGTTGACGTAAGGTACCTCAAGACATTTGTAGCCCGATTCCGCATAACAAATCTGCTTGCCTGTCCCCATCTTGTACTCCGCCTTTGCTGCCAACTGGCCTTCGGGATAGAAGATGAACCATGAGCCGTCCATCATGCCATCCTTATATTGGCCTTCCTGAAAGACCTGTCCATTGTCATACCATTTCTTCGACTCGCCATTGAGTTCGCCTTCTACATAGTAGTCTTCTGAAGCCAAAATACCTTTTACACTATAGCTTCGACAGATACTGTCGCGCAATCCATTCTTATACCAACACTCCAGCTCCAGTTCACCATTCTGACGGAAACGCTGATAGCGACCCTCAAGTATGTCATTTCTGTAAAAGGCTCGTGTCATCACCTTGCCCTCTTTCGTATACCACACGCTTTCGCCGTTCAGCTTGTCGCCTTCATAACGCAGTTCCGACTTCAGGTTTCCGTTTTCCCAATAGTCTTTTTTCACGCCGTCGTTGCATGCAACCAGCATCAAAAGAAGTGAGAAGAAAAGCAAACGGCAGGGTTTATTCATCAGCATTAGGTTTCTTGAACGGGTCAATGGGGACTAGCTCGATGTTTTCCTTGTCATACTGATAGATGCTCCAATACAGGTTTTCCTTGCCTTCGTTTCCTGCTGCATTCAGGTAGTTCTTGTAATAGAAACGGTAATTGGTGTGCAGCATCGAGGCTTGGTAACAATGCAGGCAATTAATCAAATCGTCGCTACCATATTGCATCAAGGCATTGAGGAAATAGCAGCCCACATCGTAGCCTTCGAAAGCGTATTCTTGCGGCTCGGTGACATATTTTTGCCTAAAGCGAAGCACAAAACGCTTGGCATCATCATTGTTGTAGTCGACGAAGAAATCACTGACAAAAATGGCATGCATTTTCAGCAAGTTGTCCACCAAAAGTTTTTCATGTTTCTGCCAATCGGGGGCACACACCAAAGTAATGGGGAAACGATCGGCCGACTTGGTCAGCGAGTTGAGCATCTGTGTGGCGAACACATTGTCGTCACCGTATGCAATGATGACATTGTCGCGAACGCCCGACAGCTGCGACTTCACCTTAGCGATTTCACCGTAGGAGTAACGCTTCACCGAGTTGGAAAGCACCACATTATCGGCAGCTCCATTTTGGAAGTCGCCAGTAGAATACACCTGACCTTCCACATCGATGGTCGGCACCAGACGGCTGCCCATCTCCAAACGCTCGCTCTCGTTACGAGCAAACTGCAGGAATTCGTCGACTGACACCGTAACTTCCTCGTTGACAGCATAGTTCAGGTGGTGCTCCAATTGGTTCAAGAAAGTCGTATCGGTGTCCTTCTCACGACTAACAATGAACACGTTGGCATTGGAATAATGGTTTTTAACCAGGTTGGAGATGGTCAGAACCAAGCCAACATCGCCCGCTTTCGCTTTCACCACGTTAGGACTATCCTCAATCACCGACCTGCGAGTCGACAAAGGGTTGACCACAGCGATACCGTTGGCCTTGGCGTATTTCTCGATGACAGCAAACGATTTTCCGAAGAATGGTCCAACAATCAAATCCCATTCTTTGTCCTCGATTTGCGACAAGGCACTTTCTGCCGACGACACATTTTCGGTCACGTCGATGACTGTCAAATCCAACTTCATCCCTTGTTTTTCCATCATCTCGGCGGCCATCATGAAGCCTTCGTAGAATTGCAGGAACGACAAGGAACGCGACTTCTTGGACTTGGATGCTTTGTCCTTCGAAACCGAGATGTTGCCGATGTCATACAAATACAAAGGCACCATTAAAGCTACACGATAGCGTTTCGAGGCATTTGCGGGATTGGCGACACAATCGGGAATATCGCCAGTCTCAAAGTCGAAATTCACCTGGGTCTCCTCTTGTGCAGGTTGCTGTGGCTCAACTGGAACTTCCTGAACTTCAACAATCTCCGTTCCATCTATACCAATCCAATAGAAATCAGTGATCGGCTGGATGGGAATCAGCACCACTTGGTTTGTGAATACGTGAGATCCGACGGAAATATTCTTTTTCCTGAAACTGTTCTCATCCACCTTCCAGCGCTTCAGCAGCGAAGTAACACGCTCATTCTTTTCGCAGGTGTGCACAAGATAGTCGTTTTCATTGACAATATTGGGAATCACGATGCGAGTACCCGCAACGGGCTCGTTGGTCAATCCTGGATTGACAGCCTTGAAATCAGCCAAATCGATGCCGAATTCCTTGGCAATGTCATAAAGATCCTCGCCACGCTGTACGATTCGGGTTGCACCGTCGAAAGCGGAATGGTTTTCGGCATGATGCTCTTCTACAGCAGGTGTTTCAACTATTTTAGGTTGTTCCACTTGGGGTTCGGGCTCTACATAAACAGGAGTCACTATTTCGGGTTCGGGTTCTTCAACAGCAATTTCCGGCTCTGGTTTTGGTTCAGGCTCTGGAGTTTCAACAATGGTTTCTTCCTCAGGTTCGGGTTCTGGTTCTGGCTTAGGTTCAGGTTCTGGCTCCTCAATAATGGTTTCAGGCTCGATTTCAACTTCAGGCTCTGGTTCGGGCTCAGGTTCCTCAACGACAGCTTCAGGTTCTTCTTCAGGCTTGGGTTCCGACTCTGGTTCCTCAACAACATGTTTCGGTTCTTCTTCGGGTTCGGGCTCAGGTTCCACTACAACTATCTCTGGCTGAAGCTCTTCTTCCTGCAACACTTGAACAGGGCGAACAGGTATACCCAGCACGAGTCCTGCTTTCAATCCATTCTTCACCTCTGGGTTCAACCTTTCAATCTCTTCGATAGTGACATTGTACGCCTTGGACAAGCTATAAAGCGTCTGTCCTTGCTTGACGTGATGCATATAGTATTCCTTACCACCAATTTGTGTTATTTTGGAGGAACGCTCTATGACCTCTTGTGCCGCCAGGTTGCCCGACAGCATCATTCCAAACAGGAAAAAGAGGAGGAAAAGCAGTCTGTTTTTCATCATCTTACTCATTTAAAGTGTTATTCCCATTCAATGGTCGCCGGTGGTTTCGACGAAATGTCGTAGCACACGCGGTTGACGCCTTTCACCTTATTAATAATATCGTTTGAAACCTTGGCCATAAACTCATACGGCAGATGCACCCAGTCGGCAGTCATGCCATCAGTGGAAATCACGGCACGTAAGGCTATCGTGTATTCATAGCTGCGTTCGTCACCCATCACGCCAACCGACTTCACTGGCAACAGAATCGTGCCTGCCTGCCAGATGCTGTCGTAGAGGTTATCAGCCATCTCGTTGGGATAGGATGCGCTCGGCAACTCACAGGGCCAATTACGCAAGCCTTTGATGAAGATGTCGTCGGCGTCACGCAAAATGCGGAGCTTCTCTTCGGTCACCTCACCCAATATGCGGATACCCAAGCTCGGTCCCGGGAAAGGATGGCGACCTATCAGCTCGCGCTTGATACCTAAGGCACGACCCACGCGGCGCACCTCATCCTTGAATAAAGAACGCAGTGGTTCCACAATCTTGAGGTTCATCTTCTCAGGCAAACCACCCACGTTGTGGTGCGACTTGATCTTACAGCTCGGACCGTTGACGCTCACACTCTCGATGACATCAGGATAGATGGTACCTTGAGCCAGCCAGCGAGCACCTTCAATCTTTTGCGCCTCGGCATCAAAAACATCGATGAAAGTCGAGCCTATAGCCTTGCGTTTGGCTTCAGGGTCGGTGACACCTTTCAGTTTCTCAAGGAACAGATGGCCAGAATGAACACCGATGACATTCAGTCCCATCTCCTTGTAAGAGTCAAGCACCTCCTCAAACTCGTTTTTGCGCAAAAGTCCATTATCCACAAAGATGCAAGTCAGATTCTTCCCTATCGCCTTGTTGAGTAGCACGGCGGCTACGGTGCTATCCACTCCTCCCGAAAGGCCAAGGATAACCCTGTCATCGCCCAATTGCTTCTTCAGGCTTGCCACCGTGTTGTCGATGAACGAATCAGGAGTCCAGTCGCCTTTGCAGCCACAGATGCCAAGAGCAAAGTTGGCCAGCATCTGGGGACCTTCCTTGGTGTGGAACACCTCGGGATGGAACTGCACCGCATAGGTGTCTTCACCGTCAATCTTGTAGGCCGCGTTCTCCACATCGTCGGTCGAAGCGATGATACGAGCGCCATTAGGCAACTTGGCGATGGTATCGCCATGGCTCATCCATACTTGACTGGTTTTACTAACACCTTTGAACAAAGGCGACGCCTCGTCGACCACCGTCAGCATGGCGCGGCCATATTCGCGGGCAATGCTGCCGTTGACCTCACCACCGAAATGCTGGGAGATGAACTGTGCGCCATAGCAGATGCCCAACACTGGCAACTTGCCTTTGATACCTTCCAGATTGGCAAAAGGAGCTTTCTCGTCGCGCACCGAGAACGGGCTACCGCTAAGGATTACGCCCTTGACATTAGGGCCGATGGTAGGGATCTTATTAAATGGATGGATTTCGCAATACACATTCAGTTCGCGAAGGCGGCGACCGATGAGTTGGGTCACTTGCGAACCAAAGTCAAGAATGAGGATCATTTCCTGCATATCAACAAATTTTGCGCAAAAATAGGCTTTTTTTATGATAAAACCTTATTTTTGCAGAAAATATCGAAACTATAATGACATTACTCAGTTACCTTATTCTGTTAAGCATTGCCATTTTACCCGTGGCAGGACTGCTTATATTCATCTACTTTCAAGACAAATACCAGAAAGAGCCCATCAAATCCCTGCTCAAGGCTTTCTTCGGAGGCTGGCTTGCCGTTTTGATGGACATCGGTTTGGTAACAACCATCGAATATAGTATTGGACTCTTTCCCATACTGCCCGATACCGTGTTTTACGACTCGTTTCTCACCGCGGCCATCCCTGAGGAGTTATGCAAATTCTTGATTTTCATGATATTCATTTGGCGCGACAAAAACTTCGATGAGTACTTTGACGGTATTGTGTATGCCACTTTCATCGGCTTAGGCTTCGCCTGTGTCGAGAATATCGAATATGTGTTTATGTACGGTTTCGGTGCGGGTGTTTCGCGTGCCTTGTTTGCAGTTCCCGGACACTTCCTCTTTGGCGTGCTGATGGGTTATTTCTTGTCGTTGGCCAAGTTCACTCCAGAAAAACGGAAGAAATACATTTTCTTAGGTCTGTTGTTTGCCATCATTGCCCACGGTCTATACGATTGGCTGCTCATGTTTGTCGAGAGGCTTTCCAGTATGGGCAGTGACTTTGCTTATGTGGTGTCAGGAATCGTTTATCAAGCCTTCCTTGCCGGTGACGTTCTGCTTTGGATTTTTGGCATGAAGCTTGTCCGCAAACACCAGCGGAACTCACGTCAGCAAGCCGAAGAAACCGTTGATACCGTTGAAAGCGAATACAAGCAAATTGACTGGAATGCGGGTAACAACTATTAATTTCTTATTTTTGCAACAAATTTAAACATCATATCATTATGGCACTCAATTGTGGAATCATAGGTCTTTCAAGCACTGGAAAGACCACTATATTCAATTGTATTTCAAACACAAAGGCAGAGATTGGATTTGCCTCGAAGTCGAACATCGGCATGTGCGAGGTGGTGGACGAACGTCTCAAACTCATCGACAACATCTCCCATTCGAAGCGCATCGTGCCCGCCACGGTCGAAATCGTCGACTTGCCTGGACTGAGCAAAGGTGGCCAGGGTGTTGGCAACAAACTCCTCGCCGAGGTGCAGACCATGGATGCCCTCATCCATGTGCTGCGTTGCTTTGATGACCCCAACATCCCTCACAGCGAAGGCAGCATCGACCCTGTTCGCGACATGGAACTCGTTGACCTCGAGCTGCAGGTGCGCGACTTGGACCTGGTCACCCGCAAACTGGAACGCGTGCAGAAGCTGCTGAAAAACGGCGAAAAGGACAACAAAAAGGCCTTTGATGTGCTCAGCGTCTACAAGGAAACCTTGGAGAACTTCGGCAATGCCCGCGACGCCAATGTGGCCGAAGAAGACAAGAAATTTGTTCAGGACATCCAACTTTTGACGGCCAAACCTATCATCTATGTCTGCAATGTGGATGACGCTTCGGCCACCACAGGCAACAAGTACTCCGATGCCGTGAAAGCCGCCTTGAAGGAAGGTCAGGAGATGCTGATTATCGCTGGTAAGTTGGAGGCAGAAATCTCCGAGCTTGACGCTGATGACAGGGCCTTGTTTATGGAAGATGCCGGCTTGACCGAACCTGGTGTGAACAAACTCGTCCGTACAGCTTATCACACTTTGAATTTACATTCCTTCTTCACCACGGGTCCCGATGAGACAAGAGCTTGGACCATCCATGTGGGCGACACCGCTCCCATCGCCGCTGGAGCCATCCACAGCGACCTGCAACGCGGCTTCATCCGTGCCGAGGTGATGAGCACGGAAGACTTCCTGAAATACGGCTCGGAGGCCGCGGTGAAGGAAGCTGGCAAGTTCCGCGTGGAGGGCAAGACTTATGTTGTGCAGGACGGTGATATTTTGAACATTCGATTTAATGTTTGATAAACTACGGATTTCGCGGATTTGACAGATTTTGGATAAAAAATTTAGGACGCAAGCGTCCAGATTTCACGGATAACAAACGATTATGACCGAAGAGCTTATTTATAGAAACGAAACATACAATATCATTGGGGCAGCAATGAGTGTTCATCGGGAACTAGGTTCGGGGTTTTTAGAGTCCGTGTATCAAGAAGCTTTGGAAATTGAGTTTTCTAGGCGGAACATTCCTTACATTGCTCAACAAAAAATTCAAATACAATATAAGGATGTCTTGCTCAAACAGTATTATATTCCAGATTTCTTTTGTTACGACAAAATCATTGTGGAAATTAAAGCTGTCTCGACTGTACTTCCCGAACACGAGGCTCAAATCATACATTATGTAAAAGCAACTGGGAAAAAGATGGGTCTGCTATTGAATTTTGGTGAAGAGAGCTTGTATCACAAACGTTTCCCCAACCTTTCAACCAAATCCATCCGTACCAATCCGCAGCTTTAGCTGCAAAATTACGACCCAACCTATCCGTTTAATCCGTAAAATCCGTAGTAAAAAAGAAACAAAAAAAATGGAATACGTTGTTTTAGTTGATGAAAACGATAACGAAATTGGCCAAATGGAGAAGCAGGCAGCCCATATTGATCCTCATCTTCATCGGGCTTTCTCTATCTTTTTGTTCAATTCGAAAGGCGAACTGCTGATGCAGCAACGTGCCCTCTCGAAATACTGCAGCCATCCCCGTGCGGGAGAGACTTTGGAAGAAGCCACTTCGCGCCGACTGATGGAAGAGATGGGCATGGCCTGCCCGATGCACGAAGTCTACACCTTTATATATAAGGCTCCCGTCGGGCAAGGACTTACTGAGCATGAATTCGACCATGTCTGGATTGGGCAAAGCGATGATATCCCCTGCATCAACACAGAGGAAGTCGCATCATGGAAATACATGTCAATAGACGCACTTTCAAAAGACCTTGAATTGTATCCCAACCATTATACCGAGTGGTTCAAAATCACCTTTGAGGAAATGTTGCATCATGCCAAATCAGTTTTCCCGCATTTGAACTGATGGTATTTATTTCAACTTATTGAAAATGAAATCATAATCATATTAAAGCCATTCAAAATGGCTTTTTTTCTTCCCAAAATAATTAGTAAATATATTTACTATATATATTTTTACTATTTTTGCCGCGCAAAATAAAATTGAAAACGTTTAATTTAAAACCACTATGAAACGCAAATTTCGCATTATCGTTGGAATGCTGCTGTTAGCCATTCCGCTGTGCATGAACGCACAAGTGAAAGTTAAAAAACCAGGCCAAGACTCTAATGAAGCCAAAGAGCAGAAAACCGAACAGGAAAAAACTGAAAAGCCCAAAGACGGATTGACCATGCCCAAAATCTCCGGCTTCGTGCAAGGCATGTACCAAGCCAACCTGAGCGACAAAGGTGACCTTCTCGACAACACCTTGAGAATGCGCCGTGTGCGTCTGTCGGTCGATGGCAAACTTTCGAATACGGTGAGCTACAAGATTCAAGGCGACTTCACCCGCAGCCCCATGCTGGTTGACGCATACGTGAAGTACAAACCCTGCAGAGAATTCGCCATCCAAGTCGGTCAATTCAAGACCCCGTTCACTTTGGAAAGCCCCATCAACCCTGTCAACCTCGAAATCTTCGACTATGGCGAGGCTGTCCAACAATTGGTCGGTTACAAAGACGTTTGTGGCGTCGGCGCCCTCGGCCGCGACCTCGGTATCATGGCTACCGGTAGCCTCTTCCCTGTAGAGAATGCAAATGGCTACCAATACAGCATCGTTGACTACGCCGTCGGCGTGTTCAACGGCAACGGTGCCAACCAACTCGACAACAACAACCGCAAGGACCTTGTGGGTCGCCTCGAAGTGCATCCCGGCCTGAAAGCCCTGACATTGAGCGGATCGTATTATTATGGCAAGTATTATAAAGACGAAGATTTCAACGGCACCCGCAACCGCTGGGCAGCAGGTTTACAATACAACGACGGCAAGCTTGTAATTCGTGGAGAATACCTGAGCGGTAATACGGGTTACCAAGGTTTTGAAGGCGAAGAAGCGCCTAACCAGTTCAACAGCAAAGGCTACTACGCTGTGGCTGGCTACAACTTCCAATTTGGCAAGGAAGGCAAGGAACAGAAACTGATGCCTGTGCTAAGGTATGAGCATTTTGAGCAGCAAACAGGCGTTTTGGGACTCCATACTGCTGATTACGTTATTTATATGCTTCCTAATTTTTCTGCTCCAACGAGTTATTACACTGTCGGCATCAACTATTGGCCTCTCAAAAGCGTGAATTTCAAACTTGACTATTCATTCATTGATGGTTACAAAAATGTTGAGGGTATATTTAACAAGAATCATTCCCACCGCGTGGTGGCTATCCTGAGCTATAAATTTTAAATCTTGAATCTTAAATTTTGAATCGTTATGGCAAACAATAACGCATCCAACCTTTGGAAAAAGGAAGACTGGCTGGCCGTATGGATCGGCTTTATCGTCATCGCCATCGGCTGCGTCGCCGTGCTGACCGATTCTTTCAAATTCGATGCCGCAAAGTTTAAGACATGGCATTGCGGGGAAGACCTTAAAGAGTCGCAGATTTACAATAACGTAAAACTTGCCGTGGTTACCAACACTGATAACAAGACAACGAATTACTATCCGTTGAACCGTGAGTTGGCCACCAACGAAGTCTCCACCGATACAATTGTCGCTTTCAAGACCAAGTTCGACAAAGTGCTGAAAGACGGCAACGAAAAATACGAAAAGGTCGTCAATGAGAAATCGGGAAGAAAGCTAGAAAAATCCTACACCAAAGACGACTACTATGTTTACGACGGCAAGGTCTTCCTAAAAAAAACCGACAAGGAAACTGTCACTGTCAAAGGTGAAGAAAAGGTAATCAAAAAAGATAAGTATGTGATTGCTGACAACAGTTATTCCTTTGAAGGCGAAGGAAAAAAAGATGCTAAAATCGTTTCGTTAGGTAGTCAGTTTAACCTCGATTTTTGGGGCAAAATCCTTCTTACCTTCCTGGTACTTGGCATCTTGTTTGCCATCGGTGTGAAGTTGCAAGGCGAAAAAATTGGTAAATTCTTCATTGCTTTCGTCGTGCTGTTCATCATCTCCATCATCGTGCGCATGGTGAGTGCCGAGTTCACGCTGAACAGATATCTGGAATGGGCTTTCTGGGCCCTGCTCATCGGCCTGTTGATTTCCAACACCATCGGCACGCCTGAATGGCTGAAGCCCGCCATCAAGACGGAGTTCTACATCAAGACCGGTCTAGTCATCATGGGCTTCTCGGTGCTGTTCTCCAACATCGCCAAGTTCGGCCTTTACGGTCTCGGCATTGCATGGATTGTGACGCCAATCGTCATCATTTTCATGTGGTGGTTGGGCACCAAGGTTATGAAGATGGACAACAAGCCATTGGTCATCACATTGGCCACGGCCACTTCAGTGTGCGGCACCAGTGCCGCCATTGCCACGGGCGCAGCTGCCAAGGCCAAGAAGGAAGATGTTTCGTTGGCCATCAGCATCTCCATCATCTTTACCATTCTGATGATGGTTTTCGAACCCATGATTATTCGCGCTTGCGGCATGGGACAAATGATGGGGGGCGCCTTAATCGGCGGTACCGTTGACTCGACAGGTGCTGTGGTTTTGGCCGGCAACGCCTTAGGTCCTGTCGCAGAACAAGCTGCCGTTCTCGTAAAGTCCATTCAGAACATCCTCATCGGTTTCATCGCCTTTTTTGTGGCTATCTTCTTCGCCACCAAGGTCGACAAAACCGAAGGTCAAAAGGTGGGAGCCATCGAGATTTGGACCCGTTTCCCGAAGTTCATCATCGGTTTCTTCGTGGCTTCGTTGGTCGCCTCATTCATCATCCAGCCCCTCACCAGTGGTGAAGAAGTGAAAGCCATCAATAATGTACTTGACCAATACAAGAACTGGGCTTTCGTGTTGGCCTTCACCAGCATCGGCTTGGACACCAACTTCAAGAGCCTCTTCAAGCGTATGCAAGGCGGCAAGGTGCTCTGGCTCTACATCCTGGGTCAGCTATTCAATATTGCTCTCACGCTGTTTGCTGTGTGGTTCTTGCTCTCGGGCGTGGTGTTTGACGTTCCTGTCCTCGACATGTTCAAATAATGGACAGAAAACACATCATATTCAAAGTGATTACCATCGTTGTGGTGGTAATCACTTTGTTTTTGGCTGGTTGGATCATGGCCAACCAACTCGGCCTCGTCGAAAGCTACGACTTCGGCGCAGGTGCCTATTACTATGCCGACATCCCCACCGAGCAATACAACGAAATCGACAAGGAAGGCGCCTATACAACCTCCATCCCAAAATGGATTTTCTATGTCCTCTTCTTCGCCTGGGGCTGGCTGATGTGGCGGCTTTGGGTGTGGATTGAGATGCGGGGAAAGAAATAGGCCACAAATACCATAATTCCATTTTTTCTTTGTAACTTTGCCACAATAGAAAACAATGGAATTCCATGCAAACCACTGATATTCAAAGCATACTTGCCGAATTAACCCGTTCCATCGGGGAAACGCCCAAGGATATTTTACCTATAGCAGAATCAGGCTCGGCGAGAAAGTATTTCCGTATCATCACCGATGACAAGAGCCTTATTGGCACCTTTAGCAATAATGTCGAAGAGAACGAGGCTTTTCTTGCTTTCAGCAAGCATTTCCATGACTTGAGGCTGAATGTGCCGGAGGTCTTTGCCGTAAACGAAGAAAGGACATGCTATTTGCAAAGCGATTTTGGAGATGACAATCTGTTTGCCCATGTGCAAAAGGCTTTGATAGCAAGCAGCGGCCCTTCGACAAGCTCAGGGACCTTGATTTCACTTTACAAAAAAGCACTGAGCCATTTGGTGAAGCTGCAAGTGTTAGGGCACCAAGGCCTGGACTACAGCAAAGCCTACCCTACCGAACGCTTCGACCGGCAGGCCATCATCGACGACCTCAACTATTTCAAGTACTACTTCATCAAGCCGCACGAAGAAATCGACTTCAACGAGACGCGCTTAGGCAAGGACTTTGAGGCCTTCGCCGACTTTGTCAGCCAAACACCCTGCGACTTTTTCATGTACCGCGACTTCCAATCACGCAACATCATGGTCAAGGACAACGAGCTATACTTCATCGACTTCCAAGGCGGCCGTAAAGGTCCGTTGAACTACGATGTGGTCTCACTGCTCTATCAGGTGAAAGCGCAAATACCGCAAGCCATACGTGACGAGTTGGTAGATTATTACAAGGCTGAGCTATCGCAATATATGAGTCCGGAAGCCGTCAAATTCGACACCTACCAACCTTATTTTGTCTATCTCCGATTGATGCAGGTGTTGGGGGCTTACGGTTTCAGAGGCCTCATCCAGAAGAAGTCGCACTTCATCGAGAGCATCCCATACGCCTTGCGTGAAATCGAGGCACTCTCGAAAGCAACACCTTTAACCGCCTATCCTGAGTTGCAAAGCGTCATTAGCCAACTCAACAAGCTGGACGCCAAATATGCCGCGCTTATCGCTCCACCTGCGGGCAAGCTGACCGTAACTATCAATAGCTTCTCATTCAAAAAGGGTTACCCAGCCGACTTCAGCGGCAACGGAGGCGGCTTCGTGTTCGACTGTCGTGCCTTGCCCAATCCTGGACGCGAACCTGAATTCAAAACAAAGACCGGCCGCGATTGGGAAGTCATCGACTACCTCATGGCCAAGCCGCCCGTCCATGTCTTCCTCGACCATGTGAAAGGCATCGTCGGGCAAAGCGTCGACAACTATCGCGAACGGCATTTCAGCAACCTGATGGTGTCGTTTGGCTGCACTGGCGGACAGCACCGCTCCGTCTTCTTCGCCCAGACCATCTACGAATGGCTCAAGGCGACCTATCCCGACATCCATCTAAAACTGAACCACATCGAACGCAAAATCACGGAGGAAACTAGCTTATGAGTCCAAGAATCGAAACCAGCGCAATGATTTTGGCCGCCGGCCTCGGCACGCGCCTCAAAGCACTGACCCAAGACAAGCCCAAGGCTTTGGTAGAGCTTAACGGCAAACCATTGTTGCAGCATTGCATCGAAAACCTGATTGCTAACGGATTCTATCATATTGTCATCAATGTGCATCATTTTGGCGAACAAATCATTGACTTCATTAACCAACATCAGTTTGACGCTGTCATACAGATTTCCGATGAGCGCGACCTGCTGTTGGACACGGGCGGCGGCATCGTAAAAGCCACTCCCCTGTTCAAGGATTCAAAAGCAGTATTGGTGCATAATGTGGACATCATCAGCAATGTGAACCTTGGCGAGATGAGCCAACAGTTCCTAAATTCAAGGGATGATGCTTGGCTACTGACACAAGACAGGGAGACAAATAGGAAATTGTTGTTTGATGATGAGAACCAGCTTGTTGGGTGGATGAATAAGTCGGAAGAGAAATTCAAATGGGTCCATAACGAGTCGGCCCTTCGATGCTTCGACTTTGCTCAGCAACCTCGGGCTCAGGGACCTTCGCTTAAAGAAATGGCCTTCAGCGGGCTGCATTTTTTCAGGAACGATTTGTTTGCTGAGTTTGAGGTCAAGCCTCAGAGTGTCATTGATTTATACCTCAATTTGGCCAAAACCAACCGTATCATTTCCAAACCTATCCAACCCGATTATTGGTTCGATTTGGGCAAACCCGAACAACTGCAAGCCGCCGAAAACTACCTTAACAACCTAGTAAAATGAGCCACGACACCTTCATTTCCAAGCTAGCCCAGCACATTCAAAGCCACTACGACCTCACAAAGCAGGAACTGACTGTAGTATTCCCCAACAAAAGGGCGGCTTTCTATCTGCGCAATGCTTTCAAAACAAGCTGTGACCAGACCATCTGGCTGCCACAGATGATTTCTATCGAAGAAGCCATCACCCAATGGAGCGGCATCGCCTTAGCCGACACTATCGACTTGTTGTTTGAACTCATCGACATCGACGCGGGACTGCATGTTGAGCAAGACAGCGACCTCAGCGTTTTTGGAGGCCAAGCGGCACAAATGGCCAAGGACTTCGATGAAATCGACCAATATGGCATCGATGCAAAGAAGGTGTTTGGGTTTGTAGCAGACAACAAAGAACTGCAAGTTTGGAATGTAAACGGTGAAAGCCGCACCCAAAAGGAAAAAGAGTACTTGGATTTTTTCAAGTCGCTTCAACTGTACTATTTCCAACTCCGCGAGCGTTTGACACGGCAAAGGAAAGGCTACTACGGCATGATCACCAGGCATTTGGCAGAATTGCCTGAATCTGAGTTATTGGAAAAGATTGGGGACAACAGCATCGTTTTCGCGGGCTTCAATGCCTTGACTACTACAGAAGAACGCATCATCAACACACTCATACGAAATGGAAAGGCTGAAATTCTGTTCGATTACGACACCTATTATGTCGATGATGAGAACAATGAGGCAGGTCTTTTTGCGAGGAAGCACAAAAAGGTTCATCCGCAATGGATTGAAAACGGCATCTCCCAAGCACTGACCACCGAGTCAAAAACCATACACATCATCAATGCCAGTGGCAACGCTATGCAGGCCAAGGCACTTCAAGCCAAACTTCAAGAAATCCATGATGAAAAGCAAAACGAATCCAAAGAGAAACAGGATGAGAAGCAAGCCGTCATCCTTGCTGACGAGAACTTGCTGATTCCTGTCTTGAACAGTATTCCAAACACTTTCTCAGGCTTCAAAGTCTCGATGGGCTATCCCATAACAAAAACACCTGTCAACCAGCTTGTTAAGGAATGTTTTGCTTTGTATCGACACAAAAGAATCTCTCGAAAAATCAACGAAAACGGGACAGAGCGTGTGGCAGAAGGTTGGTACATTTGGCCCGTCCTTCACTTGATGGATCTTGAAATCGTCAAAATCGTCTTCTCCCGAAACGAGCTTGAAGCCTCTAGCCATTGGAAGCAAACTGCGGTGAAGAATGGCAAATTCATCTTTGAGGACAGCGACTTGGAGTCATTCCAACAGATGCCCAACATTCAGGCGTTTCTGAAGGTTATCCTGAACAAGAAAGATGAATCATCGCCTGCCATAATCTTGGAAGACCTCAATCAAGTGCTGGTCTTCATCTCACATTTGCTCCAATCAAAACCAGAACAAGAAAGGAATCAATTCCTACTCAACCAAGTCAGTGAAATCGGAAAAATCATTAGTCGGTTGCAAAAAGTCATCGGGCAAAACGCCCAATATGTCAAAGACGCGCACAGCCTTGAGTCTTTGTATCGGGTGCTGTCATCAGCAGCGAGTCTGAAGCTGAACAGCAGTGAGACTGATGGACTACAAATCATGGGCTTGCTCGAAACCCGCAACCTTGACTTTGAGCGGCTGCACCTGCTCAGCGTCAACGAAGGCATTTTGCCGCCCGACAAGTCACGAGGCAGTTTCATCCCTCAATTCATTCGCCATGCTTGTGGGCTGCCTGACTACGCAGACAGTCAAGCCGTAGTCGCCTACAATTTTTATCGCCTGCTTCAAAATGGAAAAGACATTTATTTGTATTATAACAATTTAGGCGACACATCTGGCGGCGAGGCCAGCCGATTCATCCTGCAAATCAAGCATGAGCTGGCCAAAAACGCCAACATCAAAGTCGAGGAAGAATCGTTCAACAGTGCTGCAAAATCCTCTTTGGATTCACAGAAGCTCAGCGCACAGAAAACCAAGGCCTTAGACCGTCTCCACTACCTCATCGAAGAGAAAGGCCTCTCCCCTTCCGCTTTGTCCACCTATCTGAATTGTCCGTTGAAGTATTATCTGCGGTATATCGCCCAAATTGAAGACAATAGCGTTGAGGAAGACACGGGCGTCAATGTCATAGGCACCATCATCCACGACACACTAGAGTTTTTGTTTGCCGACTATCTCCCGAAAGATGGAAAAACACAACTCATTGACAAAGAGCTTTTTGACAAAGTCATCAAGCCACAATGGGAACAAAAACTAGCCCTATCAATAGCGAAAAACTTGCCCAATGGCCTTCCCGATGTGGGCTTCAACTACTTGAACCGTGTCACCATTGAGCAACAACTGAAGAACTATCTCAACTACACTTCCAAACAGTTGGAAAACAATACCTTGACACTATTGGAAACCGAAGGCGAATTGAGGTCAAGCCTGCCAACCTCTCATGGAGATTGCATTTTCTATGGTCGCACCGACCGCATCGACCAATTTGGTGGCCTCATCCGAGTCATCGACTACAAGACGGGTCATGTGAGCAGCACCGACCTCAAGGTTCCCGTGCGCCATCAAAGTGAAAGCGACCTCGATTATCTGAAACAAATTCCCGAAAAAGCGCTTCAATTACTACTTTATAAGTATTTGTATATCAAAGAGAATCCGAGCATCATGCCCAATCAAGTGACCGCAGCCATCCATGGTCTAAAGTACGCACACAACATCGAATTTGGCCTATCAAAAGCGACTCCCAAGAAAGACGACAAGGATGCCGACCCTAGCTTTTTGGAGGATAATTCTTTCGTATGTGACATGGAAGCCATGCTTGAAGCCGTCGTAAGCGAAATGCTCGACACAGGGACTCCGTTTGTGCAAGCTGAAGACGACAAGAAATGCAGCTACTGCGAGTTTAAGCTGATTTGCAAGCGCAAATAGACATGTCCGTTTTACACTTTACTGTAAAGTTTTGTTACACCACTGTAAAAAAATGTTACACTTTGATTTGAATCTCAAATTTTTAAATATTTGAATATCATATAGTTACATTTTTGGCATGAGATATGTTTTCTATTGGCACATAAAAAACTATGTGTAATATGATAGCAAAACATACCTTTCTCATTTTGATGATGTCCGTTGGAGCCTTGACCAGCGTCAAGGCTCAGGACACCGTCACCATGGACCTCAAATCCTGTATGCATTATGCCGTGGAGCATTCCACCAAGATGCGCATTGCCCAAGCCGACAACCGTGATGCACAGATCGACCGCCGCGATGCTATTCTTGCGGCCTTCACGCCTACGATTGAAGGAAGCACTTACGCCTATTCCAACTTTGGCCGTAGCATCGACCCGGAGACCAACACCTATATCCGAACGACCTCGTTCCACAACGGCTACAGCCTCTCGGCAGGTATCAACCTCTTCAACGGATTCCAGGCCGTCAACAACCTGAAAATCACCAAGACGGCACAACTGATGGGTTTGACCAAAGAGCAACAAACCGAAGACCAGATCTGTCTCGCCACCATGGAAGCCTACTGCAATGTGTTGTATTACACCGAGATGCAGGAAGCCTTACAAGCACAGGTGGCCACAGCAGAAAAAGCCGTGCAGTTGGCCACAAGGCAGGAACAACTGGGACAGAAATCCCATGCCGATGTGGTGCAGATGCAGAGCGACCTCGCCGAGCGCCAGTACCAACTGACCACCTGTCGGAACAACCTCAACAATGCCATCATTACCCTGAAGGATGTGATGTTTTGGCCGATTGAAAAACCGTTGAAAATTGATGGTTTGGATGTAGGGCTGTCGCATTGCGGCAGCCGCATCGTCAACGATTCATTAGTACGGCTGCCGCAATGCGACAGCCCTACAGACCAGGCTGAAAACATCGCCCAAATGGTGGAATTTGCCAAAACCAACATGCCCACCGTCCTTTTGGCCGAAGGCACGATGAAAAACGCCCGCCTCGCCCTCAAGACAGCCCGCTGGCAGTTGCTGCCCCGACTCACGCTCTATGGCGGCTGGTCGTCGAGTTATTTCACCTATCCAGGTATGGAAGGTTATGTGCCCACGCCGTATTTCGAGCAGTTGAAGAACAACGGCGGCGAGTATGTGCAACTCTCGTTGAGCATCCCCATCTTCGACCGCCTCTCGAAGCATTCCAACATCGCAAAGCGGAAGAACGCCTACGACCGCGCCCAAGCCGACTATGAGCAGACGCTCCAGACGGTGGAGGCCGAGGTACGCCGCGCCATCGCCGACCGCGACGGCAGCGCCGATGCCCTGCGCCAAGCCGACACCCGCGCTGAATTGCAGCAAGAGGCATACGCGCTGAACACCAAGCGCTTCGAGCAGGGTTTGATTTCGTCTATCGAGTACCAAACGGCTTCAAACAACTACCTCAACGCCCTCGCGGAACAATTGAACGCCAGGCTTCAATACTTTATCAAGAATAGTGTGGTTAATTACTATGGAGGGACATCGTATATACTACAATGACTATGGCTTATGGCCTATGGCAGCTTATCGAAAAATTGGAATCCACACCTTTGGTTAAAGCTGCCATAGTCATAGGCCATCAGCCATAGTTCTAACAACAATTCAACATTTAAACAATCAACACTTCAACAATATGAAATCCTACCTGAAATTCCTGTCGCGAAACAAGCTCTACACCGCCATTGAGTTCATCGGATTGAGTGTGGCACTGGCCTTCGTCATCATCAGTTTCTGCTATGTCGTGCAGCAATACACCGTGACGCGCGAGAACCCCGAACGCGAGCGGATTTATGCCGTGGGCGATAAAGAACAATTCCTTAATTGCTACGGCATGAAAGAAGTTTTCGACGGCAAACTGCCCGAGATTGAAACCGTGTCGCATTTCCATTTCCTGCAAGACCAGCTGATTCACGTTGGCGAACAAAACTTTGTGGGCAATATGTTTGTTTGTGATGTGGATTTCTTCGACATCTTTCCCATGACGTTCAAGGAAGGCAGCCCCGAGAAGCTTTCGGAACGTAATGCGGCCTTCATCTCCGAAAAGTTGGCTTCCCGACTGAATGATGAGTCGGTAAACCTGCCATTGATTGTGAGTGACGACACATTGCACGTCGTTGGCATCATTGCCGGAAAAGGCAGCTCCTTGCTTCCCGAGTTCGATGTGATGATGAACTATGAACATGGGCAGTCGTATGTAATTAAGAGTTATCGCGACAATCCTTTCAACAATTGGGCTAACATTGGCACATATATTAAGGTGCGACCCGATGTGGACCGAGAAGAGTTGGCCGAGAAATTGGAGGCACTCTGCGATACGCAATTCGAGAATAGCCCGACGTGGGAGGGACTTGAGATGGTTCGTTTCGATGAGTTGTTTTTCACACCTGTTTACACCAGCCTGAATAAAGGCGACCGTTCCATGCTTCGCACAATGATCATCATCGGGCTGTTGTTGCTCATTTCAGCTTTGCTGAACTACATCAACCTGAACGTCGCCTTGGTCGGAAAACGCGCCAAGGAGATGGCTTCTCGGCGGCTGGTTGGGGCGCAGAAATCCGACATAGTTTTGAAATTTCTCGGTGAGGCGTTTGTTTTCACTTTGTTCAGCTTTGTCGTTGGATTGGTAATAGCTCACGCCCTCACTCCGACCGTCAACCGGTTGTTGCAGTCAGATGTGGCGATTTCCATACCTTTCAGTTTACCTTACTTCATTGCCTATCTACTGATGGTGATAGTGGTTTCGTTGCTTGCCGGCATCTTACCAGCGGCTATCATCTCAAAAGCCCAACCCATCGACGTCGTGCGTGGCACCTTCCGTTTCCGTAACCGCACTGTGCTCTCGAAGGTATTCATCGTGGTCCAAAACGTCATTGCCATTGTGCTTATTGCTTTGGTGCTGACGATGGAACTTCAAATGCATCACATGGAGGACCGTTCAACGGGATTGAATCTGGATAACCTCTATTTTTTGGGTTCCGACCTTGATTACACGACTGAAAAGGAAGCCTATGTGGAAGAATTGAGAGCCTTGCCTTGTGTGAAGGAATTGGCATCGGCCAGCAGTGTTCCTGGCGTGATGAGTATGCAGTTCTATTTGAAAAAGCTCCACGAAACCGAGCCGAAGACCCTCGTACCAGTCCTTACTTGCGATACGGTGGCATTCCGTATGCTCGGTTTTGAGGTGAAGGAACGTTTTGGCAACACCGATGCCCATGGTTTCTGGATTACCGAAACCACCGCTGCGGGCATGACGGGCTTGCCATACGGCGACTACAATATGGACACTATCACAATGTGGCAAAAGCACACCATAGGCAATACAGTATGCGGAGTGATTGCCGACTTCAAGATGCAGGATGCCTTGCATGTGACCGATGAAGACTATGTAGTTGTATATGGCAATGGCGGTTGGCAACCCCGATCCTATTTGCTGATTGAGGTTGCTGGCGACCATCGTGAAGCCAAACGCGCCATAGATGTAGTTTATAAGAAACACTGCGAAAAGGTATTTGGTATTTACATTGAACCCGATTTCGATGATTTTGTTAACAACGTGGTTGCCAAGCAATACGACAAGCATCGCCGCCAGATGCGCCTCATCGAACTGATTATGGCGATTTCGGTCGTCCTTTCGCTGCTTGGCCTGGTGGCCATGAGCACACACTTCGCCTCCGAGCGTGAGAAGACCATCGCCATCCGCAAGGTGTTTGGCGGCACAATGCAGAGCGAAATCCGCCGCAACTTGAAGGAATACATTATTATGATATTGATTGCCAACGCGATTGCCATTCCCGTAGCGGTGTGGCTCTGCAAACGCTATCTGGAGGACTTCGCCTATCGCATCGACTTGCACCCGTGGATTTTCGTGGTCACGGTGGTGCTGTCGTTTGTGATAGCCATTGGCTCGGTGCTTTGGCAAATCGTCTCGGTGGCGCGGGTGAATCCGGTGATGGCGTTGAAGAAAGAGTAGTATTTATCACAAAACCGTCAAAACTTGCAAAATAATGATAAAGTCCAAAGAAAAGCGTGTGGCGGCTCGCAACCGCTTGCCGTTGGAAAGGAGCCGTTCCGAGTCAAGTTCGGAATGACGGGCGACTTTCCATGTGAGAAAGAGGTTTTGCAGGTTTTGCAAGTTTTGGTCAAAAAAGAAACAACAATCAAAATCTAACGAGTATGAAAACTACAATGAAATTCATGATGGTTTGCTGCCTTGTGGCGTTCTCGGCCATGAGTTACGGACAGCAACGGAAAACACAACTGAAGAATCGGACCGTGTCTGGTTATGTTCTGGATTCTTGTCAAAGGTTGCCTGTGGAATATGCTGCCATACAGACCTTTGAAGTGGACAATGAGAAAAGACCTTTGGTCTCAACCATATCCGACTCCACCGGATATTTCGTCCTTTCAGGCTCCCTGCCTGACCAAGTGACTTTGGCCATATCCTGCATCGGATACACGAGAAAGAACGTACAAATCAGCCTGAACAGGAACAAGACGAGAATCGAACAGCCCATCCTGCTTCATCCAAGTTCCTTTACCCTCAACGAAGTGTCGGTCACGACAAGTCCCTATATCATGAACTCGGACAGGTCGGTGTTTGTTCCCGACTCGATAGCGATGGCAAATTCCGTTACCTCCATCGACCTGCTGGGGCATGTGCCTGAGCTACAGGTGAACAAAACCAACAACAGTGTTTCCATCATCGGGAAATCGACGCTGGTCCTTGTCAACGGGATGATGCGCGAAGGCTTCGATATCAGTACGATTTCGATGGATGACATAGCGAAAATCGAAGTGGTGCAAAACCCTTCGTCACGATATGAAACAGACATTGAAGGCATTGTGAACATTGTATTGAAAAGTGAAGTGGACAAAGGAGTTTTCGGATACGCAAGTGCAAGCAATCTGTTTCCGGCCAAAAGGACAGAAGGCTCTCTTGTGCTACAATACTCTTTTTCCAAAATGAGACTGTATGGCAACTATTATTATGGCCGTTGGGCAACGAAGAATGAAACGGAAACCTTCAGGACTCCCCTTGACGGAACGATGGACAACTCATACATTTCACAGAGCGTGGATTTGCCGAAAGAAAATTACCACTCCTTCCGTTTGGGATTCGACTATATCCCTAACGACAAAACCCTGTTCAATGCATTCGCCGAGATCAAAACTTACGATAAGCGCCTTACGGACACGACCATGATTCAATATACGAACGGCTTGGAAACGCTGAACCATTCATTGCAAAACGACACGACGAAAGGACTCTATCAAAACTACTCGCTCTATTTCAAGAGAGCATTTGACGGCGCTTTGAGACAAATCAGTTCGGATGCCAACCTGTACTTTATGAAAAGCAGTGATGTCGCCCATTATAACGAGGATTACCAGATAGGGAACACTTCCTCGGCGGTTGACAGACTGCAATACGACGACGGATATAAGGCGTCGGTGAACTATCATTTGGATGGCATCGTCGCTCTTGCCGAAGCCCATCGGATTGAATTTGGAGGGCAGTATTACTACCAGCATTTCAAAGATGTGTTCACGGAGGCACAAGATGATTTCACTTTCGATTTCAAGGAAAGTCAGGTGTCATTATATTCCGATTACTATGCCACCATCAACAAATGGAGCCTGAAGGCTGGAGCACGCTACACCTACGACGACAGGAACTCTAACGATTCCCTTTCGCATTACCATTATTTCCTTCCTTCTGTGTCGGTTGCCTATCGTATGGATGACGACATCATCAGTTTGAGGTACAATCGCCGACTCTATACTCCGGCCATTTGGTCATTATGCCCACAAGTCACCATGCAGGACTCTGTGACTTTTTCTTCCGGCAACCCTTATCTCCGTCCCCAAATCAACGATGTTGCAGAATTGAACTTGAGGCTGAACAGGAACAAGAATGTGTTTTCGACAAGCTTGTACTATACCCATTCAGGCAGTGTCATTCGCACCATATATTATTTGGACGACGGCAAATTGTACGCTGCGCCCTTCAACATTTCGACCCTCAACAAATATGGCGCAAAGGCAAGCGCTTCGTTCAATCTGTTTGATGAATCGCTGGAGATAGAATCTTTTGTCGATTTTCATCATGATACCTATTCCTATAATCAAGAGCAAAAAAGTGCGTTTATCATAAGCACCAGTTTGTCCATCGATTATACTTTCCCGTGGGGGATGAGCACAGGTGTTTCTTTCGACTATGAAAACAAGCGATTGCTTCCACAAGGATTTGCAAAAGGCACGCCACAAATCAGCAGCATCTATTTGCGGCAGTCCTTCCTTGGCCATCGCGGAGCGATTATGCTGGCCTACCAAGACCTGTTTAAGAACATATATGAAAGGACCGTAGAATATGACACCTACACGCAGCTCACGAAGTCGCTATCTTATACATCTGGCATTTTCCTGAAGATAGACTATTGGTTCTCGAAAGGAAAGCAAAACAAAAATGTGTCAAGAAGGGAATATACGGAGGAAGATATAAAATGAGTTATTCCTAACAATTCAACAGTTAAACGAACAACAATTAAACAATGAATAGGCTAACCGACAAACTCATAAAAATCCTCTCCCTCGGGATTGGTCTCGCCATCGGCATCGTGCTGATCGGCAAGGTGTGCTTCGAACTGTCGTATGACGGCTTCTACAAAGACGTGGACCGCATCTATCGAATCACCGAAAACATCATCCATCAGAAAGGCGACGACCCAAGTGATTATTCATGTACTTCGGGAGCCATAGCGCCTGGCTTCAAGGCGGAGGTTCCCGGCGTGGAGGCGGCGACGCGCTATACCGATGTGTCAAACAACCACTTTTATGATGAAAGCGACAACCTCATCACAGGTGTATGCCTTGGCGTGGATACTTGTTTCTTCGACTTTTTCGACAGAGCCATCCTGATTGGCGACCCGATGCATGCATTGCAACGATGGAATAAGGAAGTCGCCGTCAGCCGCAGTTTTGCAGAGAAGTTGGGCGGTGTAAATCAAGCCGTCGGCATGCAAATCTACATTGAGGAAGACCCGAAGACCAAACTGACCGTGGTGGGCGTGTTCGATGACTTTCCCAAGAATGGATCGGTGCAGTGCGACGTCGTGTTGAGTATTGGCTTTTGTGGGGAGAGAAGCAACAACAACTGGTTGGGCAATGACCGCTATAATAGTTATGTCAGGTTGGCACCAAATGTAGACCCTAACGATCTGAAGGATGCCATCCGAAAGATGCAGGAGGCGCACCAGCCTATGGATGAGTTGGAGCAAAACGGCTCGTCGATATGGTACACACTGGAACCTTTGGTCAACGTGCACCGTCAGGAGGAGAGCGTCAGGAATTTTGTGATGATCTTGTCGGTCATGGCTTTTCTGCTGATTTTGGTCTCGGTGTTGAACTACCTGCTGATGGTCGTATCTGATGTGGTGCGCCGCTCGAAGGAGATGGGTGTCAGGAAATGCTATGGTGCCAGTGCGGGCAGCATCTATGGGATGCTCATCAAGGAAACTGCCTTGAACCTGCTGGCTTCATTGGTGTTAGCTGCCTTGCTGATATGGGCGTTCAACGGGGTCATTGAGTCGCTGTTGGGCGTGCCGTTCGGAAGCCTCATGGTGCCACAAACCCGATGGACGCTCGTCGCCATTATCGCTTTCATTTTCTTGGTCTCTGCGCTCATCCCCGCGATGATGTTCGTCAGGATTCCGGTCTCATCGGCCTTTAGCGGTTATAATGAGAGCAAGCGCCGCTGGAAACTCTCGCTGCTGATGGTGCAGATTGGCATCAACGCCATACTGTTGCCTTTGGTCATCGTGGCCGACCGCCAATACAATACGGCGCTGGGCACCGATTTGGGCTATGAATACGAGCAGTTGCTGTATTCGCCGCTAGAAGGTGCTGGTAAGGACAAACTGGCGCTGATTACCGAGAAATTAAGGCAGATCCCCGAGGTGGAGGCAGCAGAACTGGCTTATTGTCCCCCATTGGAAAAGTCTTCGGGGAACAACATATCTTTGCCTGACAATCCATCGAAAGAACTGTTCAATGTGTGCGATCAAGCAGGTGCGACGGAGGGCTTCTTCAACCTGATGGGTTTCCGCTTGCTTGAAGGAAGGGTACCGTCGAAGCCGAAAGATGTGGCGGTGAGCCGCAGTTTCGTGGAGAAGATGAACCGCTTTGAAGATTGGAGCGACGGTTCCGTGGGCAAGGACATCCTGATTTCGGAACATAGTGTCGATGACGACGATGTATATACCATCTGTGGCGTATACGAGGACTATATTATCGGTTCGGCCATCGGTAAGGATAATAGACCCAGCATCCGTTTCTGCTGGAACAAGGATTGGGATTATGGCTCTTATGATCGCTCGCAACTCATGGACAAACTGGTGGTGAAGGTGCGTGAGGTGAATCCCGAAGCTATGGCGAAGGTGAAGGCGGTCATCGAAGAGTGCTTGCCCGAGCGGAAAAACATAGAGATGACGCCTTATGCCGAATTGGTCAGGGACGAGTATTCCTACACCTACCAGATGCGGCGTGCTTTCACGATGGGAGCGTTGTTTGCCATGGCCATCGCACTGATCGGTCTGATTGGCTTTGTGCGCGATGAGTCGAACCGCCGCAGCAAGGAGGTAGCCATCCGCAAGGTGAACGGCGCCTTAGTTGGCGTGGCGATAGCCTATTTCCTCGCCGACAAATGGCTGGAGTTGTTCGCCATGCGCATCGGTCTCTCGCCGCTGTATTTCATCATCGGCATGGTGGTGGTCTTGCTTATCGTGACCGCCGTGGTTGTCATAAGCAGCAACCGCGTTGCCCGAATGAATCCTGTTAAGTCTTTGAAGAACAATTGATATGGAAACGAAACACAAGACCGATAGGAATGAGGCCAGACCTCAAACCGTCATTGCGGGCTTGACCCGCAATCTCCTGAGCGAGAGGGTGTCGTCTTCGCGCACGGGAGATGGCGGATGCTTCTCCGCCATGACGGTAAAAGGCGTTAAAGTCGTGATCCCCTGCCTAGTGTCTCAAGTCTCAAAGTCTAGCGTCAACAAACAATTAAACAGTTAAACAATCAACAATTCAACAATATGGAACACTCAATGGATCGTAAAATCGAACAGAAAAAAGGCATTCGCCGCGCGTTCACCAAGAAGGCCTTGCCGTTTTGGGGCGGGGCGTTGCTCCTCGTCTTCATCCTCTGGCTCATCTTCAGGGACGACTCGAAGAAACTCCGCATCGACGCGGACAACATCACCGTGAGTACCGTCACCTCGGGCGAGTTCAACGACTACATCCGCATCAGCGGACAGGTCGCGCCCATGACGACCATCCAAATCAGCCCTTTGGAAGGCGGCGTGGTGCAGCAGATCGTCACCGAGGAAGGTAGCCGCGTCAAGGCGGGTGATGTCATTCTTATCTTGAGCAACGAAAACCTGGATATGCAAATCCTCTCCTCTGAGGCCGACCTCGCCGAGAAGGAGAACATCCTACGCAACACCATGATTCAGATGGAACAGCAGAAGCTGAGCGTGGAGCAGGAGAAGCTGCAACTGCAGATGGAAGTGCAGCGCAACCGCCGCACCTACGAGGCGCAGAAGTCGCTCTACGACGACGGCCTCATCGCCCGAGAGGACTTCCTAAAGGCAGAGGAGGACTTCACGCTCTCGAACAGCCGCCTGAAGCTGGTGGAGAACCGCGCCAAGCAGGACAGCCTTCACCGCTCGGTGGAAATCGACCGGATGCGCGAGAGCCTTGAAAACATGCGCGTCAACATGATGATGATCCGCAAGCGCAAGGAAAACCTGACCATCAAGGCACCCATCGACGGCGAGTTGGGCCTGTTGGATGTGGTGTTGGGTCAGTCGGTGGGCGCAGGCTCCAAGATCGGGCAAATCAACAATCTCGATAGCTACAAGATTGAGGCCCAAATCGATGAGCATTACATCGACCGCATCACCCCTGGCTTGGAGGCCACCTTTGAGCGGCAAAGCGAGCGGTATCAGGCGCAGATCCGCAAGGTGTATCCCGAGGTGCGCGACGGCAAGTTCAAGGCCGACTTCAAGTTCATGGAGCAGCAGCCCGACAACATCCGCAGCGGCCAGACCTATTACCTCAACCTGCAACTCGGCCAGCCCGTGGAGGCGGTGCTCATCCCGCGTGGCGCCTTCTACCAAAAGACTGGCGGCAAGTGGATCTATGTGCTCTCGCCCGACGGCAGCAAGGCCACAAAACGCGACATTCGCATCGGGCGACAAAACCCGCAGTATTACGAGGTCGTCGAAGGCCTGGAGGCTGGCGAGAAGGTGATTACTTCTTCTTACGACAACTTCGGCGAATCGGAGGTGCTGGTGTTTTAATTATGGGATTTGCTTCGCAAAGAAATCTGTCAAAAATATCATTAAAAATCTGTCAAAAATCAGATGACATCGAAA
>CACXXW010000028.1 GCA_902771635.1 uncultured Bacteroidia bacterium
GTGAAGGGTGCTAACATCGCTGGCTTCATGCGTGTTGCCCACGCCATGATGGCTCAAGGTATCATCTAATTCCAGAGCTAAAAGGTTTTTGCAAGGCGGTCAATTTGGCCGCCTTGCTTTTTGTTAGCAGAGGTCCCTGAGCCTGTCGAAGGGCCGACATAAAACAAAAAGACCATGAAACAAACCACCCAATGTTACCTTGAGCGCGGCGGCCAGTATCTCATGCTGCACCGCACCAAGAAGGAAAACGACGAGAACCACGACAAATGGATTGGCGTGGGCGGCAAGTTCGAGGAAGGGGAGAGCCCCGAAGATTGCATGAGACGCGAAGTCTTTGAAGAAACGGGCTTCACCGTCACGGCGTGGCGCTATTGCGGCATCGTTACCTTTGTTCATAATATATGGCCAGCAGAACAGATGCACATCTTTGTCTGCACAGAATGGACAGGCGAGCAGATCGTATGCAACGAAGGCGACCTTGAATGGATTGACAAACAACGACTTTTGGAGCTTCCATCGTGGGAAGGCGATAAGATTTTCCTCCGCCTTATCGATGAGCATAGACCTTTCTTCTCGTTGAAGCTGACCTACGAAAATGACACACTGAAAGAGGCTGTTTTGGACGGAAAAGCTCTGTAAATGAACTTTTTCTTGCATAATTGGTACGTTTTTTGCATTTTTGCACGTTTGTGTAATAGCAAATTGAGTGCGATATGAAAATTAGAGTTTTGCAGTTTTTTAGTGCCTTGGTGCTAATGATGAATCTCTTAGGTTCAGTTTTTGCTCAGCATGAACTTATCATTAATGGAGAATTCACCAATGGTAACACTGGATTTGTTACTCAGTATCATCATAAACCTTCTGGAGATGTTAGTCAAGGCGAGTATTGTATTGATAATAATTGTCAAGGACATAATAATCTGGGACTGGGATGGCCGAGCGTACCAGGAACAAGCGGTAAATATATGATTGTTAATGGAGAAGGATGGGATGCAGCTCCAAGTAAAATTGTATGGAAACAAACAGTCAATGTGACAAGTCAAACTACTTATGACTTCTCTTGCAAATTGGTTAATCTGTCTCGTTCTATTTTTGGACTTAACGCTAGTCCGTCTATACTTCGAATAAGGGTTCGAAAATCCAATGGTGCTGCTACCACGTTGGGAGATGATGTTGAACTTAATGTCGCCAATCACAATTGGCAAACGGTGAACAGAACCTGGAGCAGCGGAAGTTATTGCGGTGAACTTAGTATCGAAATCTATGATGTCTATGATGATGATCCCGACCATGGAGACGATTTCGGATTAGACCAAATATCATTTGTTCCAAGAGTTTGGTATGACGTTAATGCACAGGATGATTATGTGACTAATACTACATTGTGTTTGAATGATTATGTGGATGTAGATGTTCTGCAAAATGATGGTGTACTCCCGAATATGGATGATGCTCAAGTGGAGGTGGTAACCAATCCAGCTCCGCATGGTACAGCAGGCCCATCTCCATTGAACAATAAAAAAATACGATATACTTTCACAGATGCAAATTACAATGGAGAAGTGCAAATCGTTTACCGTGTAACCATTCATTGTGTGTCGAGTGAAGCAACAATACATATCAATACAGCACAACCTCCTACAATCAATGTCAATTTGAATAACATTGATCCAATATGTGCAGGCTATAGTCTGGATTTGCCAACACCTAACGTGCAATCCAACGGTTCTGCTGTTACGTCACAGGGGTGGCAAATATATTATAACGGCGCATGGCAAACTTTGAACAACAACAATATCCCTTATGAGTACAATGGATGCAGTATAAGATATTTTGCGACTAACGGATGCGATACAGGTTATAGTTCAGAAGGCGTGTTGACAGTGAATGATGTGCCCACAATTTCTGTAAATCTTAATGGTATCGCGGCCATTTGTGCAGGCTATAGTCTGGATTTGCCAACACCTAACGTGCAATCCAATGGTTCTGCTGTGACTTCCCAAGGGTGGCAAATCTATTATAATGGCGGATGGCAAACTTTGAATAACAACAATATCCCTTATGAATACAATGGATGCAACATTCGCTACAAAGCTCATAATGGTTGTGGTGATGGCTATTCGAATGAGGTGGCCATTACCGTGTATTCTACCCAGCCTGTTGATTTAGGGGATGTGACTTTCTGCCAAGAAGGTTATTTTCATGGTGTTTGGTGCTCTCAAGACGGGCATGTGTACGGTTACGACTCCCTTACACCCAATAATTGCACGATTCATGTGTCATGGCTATTCCATTTAAGCGAGGACTACAATACACATCCACAGAATCAAACCGAGTGCAATGAGTTTTATTGGCCGCAAACTGGAATCACTTATCATAATTCAGGTATTTATTACGATACCATCCCCAATCCTAACCCTGTCGAATGTGATGATATCTATATCTTGGACCTGACCATCAACCATGCTCCAGTGATTACAGAGCAACTCGAGTCACCTAATCCGATAGAGGTTTGTTCTTCGATTGGCATTTTGAATGTGACAGCCCCTGCATTTGAGAATGGTGGCACTTCTTATTGGGAATATGCCACTTCAGAAAACGGCCCTTGGAACAATGGGTTTAATCCCGCATCGTTCAATTTGGAATATGGCAGTTACTGGCTCCGTTATGTGGTCGACAACGATTGCTCTGACGTACCAGTGCCCAGCAATCCAGTGCCTTTTTATGTCAGCGAAGCACCTGCTGTGAGCATTGTAGGTGGTCAACAGTTGCATGATATGGAATTATGTGACGGGGATGTTCCCGATTGGCCTCAAGTGGTAGTAGAATGGAACGACCAACCTGGCCCGCAGCGTGTCGGAAGATGGGAGAAGGCTTCGTCTTTTGACGGCCCGTTTGCTGAGATTCCTGACACTACAATGGGCTTTTTTGCCGATTGCTGGATCCGTTATTTTGTGCAGAATTCATGCGATACAGTTGTTCTTGGGCCGGTTCGTGTTTCGGTGATAAGCGTTGATGATGAAGAAATGACCCATGAGGATTGTGATTTGGTTGTGTTTGAAGGTCTCCAGTACACATCGGATACAGTCATCGATGAACTGGTAAACGAGCCGTGCCCTCATACCATACATCATAACATCATTGTTCATCATAGCGAGTACACAATGGAACCTATTCCGCAGACAACATGTCATGATGAATTTGTATGGCATGGACAGATTTATTACCGCTCTGACGGGCCGGAACAATTGATGCAATTTGATACACTGACTGAATATGATTGTCCCAAAGTATTGGAACAGCAACTTGTCTTCAGTGATTATTCCACGAAAATCGAACCTAGGATAGGCTGTGGTACCTACACCTGGCCTCGAAACGACAGCACTTATGTTTACGATGAAAACCAGATGCACATTCAAGATTCTTGGTTTATTCCAGGCGATGGGGAAGTGTGTGACTCGATTATCTATCTCAGTCTGGATTTGGATCGTGAATATGAGTATGAAGGAGATCCGATGACCGAATGCCGTGGCTTTGAGTGGCATGGCGTGACCTATTACGAGGATGCAATCGTTTATGATTCCCTGACAACAAAGATTGCCCATTGCGACAGTATTATTTCCTATCGGCTCACAATCATTCAGCCTTTTGACACTATTGTTGAAATGGAAAGTTGCAAGCCGAAGTTGTGGTATTGTCAAGACCAAGAAAACTTGTTTGATGAAGATGGCGAAGTGTTTACGGCAACGCTTATATCACAAATGACTAGTTGTGACAGTATCGTGACAATACGGTTCAGCTTATTGCCGGAAATCACGTTGCCAGTTGAAGATGTATTGGTTTGTGAGCCTTTCTTTTTGCCTGATGGTCAATTTGTCAACCATAGCGGCCCGTGGTCGTATATGATTCATTCGCTGGACGAGTGTGATACCATTGTGCCAATCCAAGTGGAATTTATCCAGACGGATACTCTTATTGATGAGCCCATTTCGGCATGCAATTCGTACACATTCGAAGGTAATGACTACTTACCAGGTTTCTATCCAATCTATTATGATACCGTATTCGCATCAGATGGTTGCATCAGGTCGGTTCACTTGCTGAATTTGACTGTGAAGGACTCTGACCAAATAGGTACCATCAATGGTGCCTCAAATGTATACGTTGCTTCAAGCCTGATCAGCGGTATCTATCGATATGAAATCGATACGGAGGGTCTGGCTGGCCCTGCCACGTGGTCGTTGTCTAATCCTGATTGGCAAATCATTGAACAAGGAGATGATTTTTGCCGTGTTTTTGTCACAACGCCGGGGGCGGCCACGCTGACAGCCCATTTCAATGTGGAGGAATGTGGCGAGATGGAACGTTCCTTCGAAATCAATGCGGTCTTCTATGGCGTGGATGATTATCAAGGCGTTGATGTGCACATCTTCCCCAATCCTACAAAAGGTTCGGTTACTATCGAAACAGAAGGTATAGAAAGCCTCCGTTTGATTGATATGATGGGTCAGGTGCTCGAAACGCGTGAATATGACCGCTCAGATAGCGTTACGTTGAATCTTAGTACTTATACACCTTCGGTATATCTGTTTGAAATCAAGACGGTGTATGGAGTTGTGAATAAGCGTTTGATTCTTTGCAGATAAGGTGATTAAATGATTGCAAAACCGAAAAGGCAAATAAAAACTTGTTATTTTTGCACCAAAATGAAACCGTTATGAAAAAAAGGTATTTATTTATTTTTATGCTGTTTTTGGGGGTAATGTGCGCTGTTGCCCAACCTGTTACCATCACACCACCATCGGCCAATATTCAACCAGGGGAGTCGGTGACATTGACAGCCTCTGGGGCACTGTATTACCGATGGTCGCCTGCTTCGGGTCTTTCAACCACTGAAGGACCTGTCACAGTGGCTTCGCCAATGGTTACTACAACCTATACTTGTTCGGGCTATGCAATGGGTGACGAGAGCGTGGTGAACGGCAACTTTGATCAAGGTGACGTTGGCTTCACATCTGAATATCAATACAATTCTAATCTCTGGGGCGAAGGTACCTATTATGTGGACTATGACGCTAGTCTGCATCATGAGAACTTTCACGGCTTGGGCCATGGCGGGTCAGGCAATTTCATGATGGTGAACGGTTCCACCACACCGGGCATCCAAGTGTGGACAGAGCAGATTACGGTTCATCCCAATTCCACCTATGCTTTTTCCACATGGGTGTGCACCTTGGCGGGACAATCCAATGAGGTGGCCCAACTACAGTTTAGTATCAACGGCAACCAACTCGGGAGCATATTTTCGGCACCGCCTTATACAAACGAATGGCGTCAGTTTTATGTGCTTTGGGATAGCGGCAATGCCACTACGGCCACCATCACCATCTTGAATCAGAATACGGTAGGTAGTGGCAACGACTTTGGTTTGGACGACATCTCATTTTGCGAGTTGGTGCTGGTGGGTGCGCCTCAATGTACAGTCTCTGTGGGCAGCATGAGCACCTCGGCAACTGCTGACGATACCGAACTCTGTGAAGGTGAGTCGACCACACTGCATGCCCTCCCCGTGAACGGATCGGGCAATTACACGTATAATTGGACTCCTGCCAACACTTTGGACAACCCTACATCGCAACATCCTGTGGCTACTCCCAATGTGGGCACAACTACTTATTATTGTCACATCGTGGACGTGGATTGGAACAATTCACAGGATGTGAATGTTGAAATCACAGTTCATCCCTCTTACGATGAAACAACCATCGATACTGCTATATGTTCCAGTGAAAGCTACAATTTCTTTGGCACCTCCATTGACCATTCCGTTTCCAACTATCCACACACACTAAATACCAATTATGGTTGCGACAGCATCGTCCGTTTGAATTTGACCGTATATGACCAACCGGTTGCCGATGCCGGTGAAGACCAAAATCTACCTTATCCTGGTCTTACGGCTCAATTGAGTGGTTCAGGGGGGTCAGATTCCTTCTCCTACCATTGGGAACCTGCCAATATGGTGGTGAATCCGAATAGTCCAAGCACTGAGACAGTAGTGTTAAACGAAACCCGAGATTATGAGTTCGTATTGACCGTCACCAACCCGCTAGGCCAATGCATCAGCACCGACCAAACCATTGTCCACGTAGGCACCAGTGCTTTAACTGTTTTGGTTGACACTCCCGATCCCATTTGCGAGGGAGAGAGTGCACAATTGCAAGTTGATGTTAGTGGTGGATCTGGCGACTTCAGTTATTCTTGGACACCCATAACAGGTCTGAACGATCCAAGTATTCCCAATCCAATTGCCTCACCAACGCAGAGCACCTCATACACCTGTACTATAACTGACAACATTGCCGGCTATACACAAAGCATAAGTGACACTGTCACAGTCTACCACCACCAATTAAATGTGCCTTATACAGTTGACCAAAACTATCCTCTTTTCCAATGCGACTCCATTCCGTTTTATTGGTTTGGAGATACTATTTATTTCAAAGATAACAGAGTTTATAATATCCCCAGCGATTTCCTTGATGGCGCAAGCCCTGGCCAAACCATGCATGGCTGTGATACCTCGATGGTGGTCACCGTAAGAGATATGCAATACACTCCACATCCTAACAAAATCCAACCTGATGGATCTGCGGTCTGGTCGGGCGACCTTGGCCCTAACATTGATGACACAGTATATGTGGTCACCAACACAGAGTTTTTCTCTTTTCAATACACCTTTAGGGTTAAGGAAACAAAACATAACAAAAACGAGTGTCATTGGAGCTCATGTAAATGGTCCATTAATAAACCTTCTTGGACCATCGACACCATCCCTGGAGGCTTACAGATACAAAACGACACCTGTTATAGTGAATGTACGGTATATGTAGCCGACCGCGATGATGATTATGTCATCTTGACTGCCACAGTAAAAAACGGATGTCCCAGCTCCAACGACAGCATACAGCGCAAAATCTTCCTCAAATCATCCTTCCTTGACATTGATGAACAGAACGCCACCCAATCCGACTTCAGTGTCGTTCCTAACCCCAACAACGGGCAAATGAAACTTGTCTTCAATCGTTTTGGAGGAAAGGTCAATGTCAAGGTGTATGACGTGACGGGCAACTTGATTGACAGTTTTGTGACCTATAATGATTCCGAGACAAATAGCTTTGAATATGACATGAATTGCCCTAAAGGCTTATATTTCATTGTGGCTAACGGAAAAGAGGGCACCATTGCCAAAAAGGTAGTAATTAGATAGGCAAATGATCAAATTCAGTTTACATAAAAGACTCGAGACTGTGTATAGCAGTTAGCTATCAGCTATCAGCAATCAGCCCAGTGCAACCAAGCTGAAAGCTGATGGCTGACGGCTGATAGCTACACAAGTCCCGAAGTCAAAGGATAAGGCAGTTTGATTTTGAACAGTTACTTACATAAATACTTGTCTTGAAGATGAAAGGATATAAAACCATAGTTGGTTTCTGGCTCTTGGTGGCAATTGGCATCATGTTGGGTTCATGCAAAAAAAACGATGGCCCCAAAACCATTGCCCTTATAGGAACGGAATACTATATCGGGAAGGATTATTCAATTGAAGACATCCTTTCGGTGATTCCGGATTCGCATCAGCAGGAATTTGATTCTGTTTTTGGAGATATTCCCAATGGGCCAATCCCACCCAGTATTGCTGTTCCTGATAGTATCATGGAAACTGATAGTGTTGACTCGTATGTTGTTAATCCAAACATGTTGGTAAATACCAATCTGAGCATACCAACGCCAAGGCAAGACTCTGCTGTATACATGCGTTTCAGCGAGCAGCACAATGGGATTATGGTTATGGAACTATACGAAGGATCTTTGAAAAAAACCGACACTGTCTTTGTGAGGGGAAATAACGAAGATTTTGCGATTTATTTTGTTGAAGATAAGAGCATTGAACATGTGAAGCGTGGCGTGATTATGTGTGGTAAAGTAAAGGAAAACGGGCTCTCCAATTTCCGTATGGCTTTCATTGTAGTGGATGCTATAGGTGATTTGGCTCCTGATCCTGGTACATATTACATTTACAAGGATGGCGACAGTTTGGTTGAGAGATGCGCTTGGCCGTGGTAATGGAAGTGAAGATATGAAGAAATACGTTTTTATATTGGGTATATTATGCATTTGTTACACTGGCATGATGGGTCAAATGACACGTAACACGCCGGTGGATAAAACAATTGCTGTAGGCCTCAAGGGGGGCGCCAATTTGCCTAGGATGTATTATTATCAGAATCCAGCATTAATGCGTTTGCCACAATCTAATACTATTACTCCAATGGGAGGTTTGTTTGTGGACATTCCTTTGACACGATTAGTATTTGTATCGCCAGAAATCATGTATGTTCAACGGGGCACTGATATGACATATAATCATCGCTCAATCGTTGAGCATTATTCGATTTCAACTTCTTATGTTGATCTCAGGCTTCCTTTGGAATTGTGTTGGAAAATAAAACCCTATTTTCAACCCTACGTGACAATAGGGGCGGAGGTTGGGATGTGTTTGTTTGGCAAAATCAATCTTCATAGACAGTATTATGATGCTTTGTTTCCACGCTTACTACAACAACCAAGCTACTCTAATCAGATGATAGATTACCCTATCTACGTAGACAGTGCCAACATGTACAGGTTTCACGCAGGAGCCTTTGCTGGTGTTGGAGTTCGTGGCAAGGTGACCCTTATAGGCCAAGATTATCTTTTTAAACTCAGTGCCTCTTTTCATCAAGGTTTTCTTGACAGCTATTCAAAGTATGAACATGACGGTAGCGCTCAAGCAGTTAATGTGAATGCATATAAAGTGACAGGTGAACGTTGGCCGCAAGGCTTGGAAGTTACGTTAGGAATAGCCATTCCTTTGGATAATGGTTTTTATGATGCTTGCTCCTCGTTTTCAAGAGACCGTTACCGTCGTCATGGTAACCGAAGACATTTGTTCGGATACTGACAAAGATTTCGTATCTTTGCCGCCTGTTTTTAGGTTATGCATTTCCTCTATCCTAATATGCTTTGGGGCTTGCTTGCCCTGCTGATTCCCATCATTATCCATCTGTTCAACTTCAGGCGGCATAAGTTGGTGTATTTCAGCAATACGGCTGTGTTGCGGAGCATCCAACAGGAGAATGCCAAGACGCGCAAGCTGAAATATCTCATCACCTTATTGTTGCGTTGCCTGTTCATCGCGGCTTTGGTGCTGGCTTTTGCCTTTCCTTACACGCCTGAAAAGCAGTTGAATGTCAATGCGGAGAATAATCTCGTTGGCATATACATCGACAATTCGATGAGCATGAAGGGTCAATCGCAGCGCACCACCTTGATTGAGGATGCACGACAGTCGGCGCGTGATTTGGTGCACAAACTCAATCCCTCTAATCGTTACCTGCTGATGACCAACAGCTTCGAGATCCAGAACGAATATCCGATGAACCAGGAGGAGATGCTCGACCAACTCGACCGCATGAACCCCGATGGTGCACCTGTGGCCATGGGCGAGGTGATGGACCGTTTTGAGATGTTGGCCAAACAGCATGGCTTCACCTCTTCAACATTCTTTGTCTATTCTGATTTCCAAAGCAATACCTTTGACTTGTCGGCAGCTAAAGCCGATACCGTCATGCAAGTGGTTGTCGTTCCGATGACACCCGAGTTCAAGACCAATCTATACATCGATACCGTGTGGTTGGCTTCGCCAGTGGTGCAGCCAGGCCTGACCAACGACCTCAATGTGCGTATCATCAACCAAGGCGACAAGGAAGTGAAAGGCTTACCCATTACTTTTACGATGAATGGAGCGTTGGCGGCTTCCACGACAGTCGATTTGGAGAAAAACGGCACACAGGAGGTGGTCATGCAGTTTGTGGTGGAGGGCACTGGTGACCAACGCTGTAGCGTGTCACTCAACGATCACCCCATCACCTTCGATGACACATACGACTTCGTATTGGGCGTAAGACCAAGCCTTTCCGTGATTGAGTTAGGCAGCGAAGCCACGAGTTGCGCCTTGCTTTTTGAAGATGATGAACAATTCCGCTACACTTTGATGGAACCTTCACGCTTCGACTTGGACCAATTGGCCAAAGCTCAGTTCATCATTGTCAACGAGACCGCCAATTTGAACGAAACCTTGCAGCAGACCCTGTTGAATTACGTCAATGACGGTGCCGCCATGCTGGTGTTTCCCTCGAAAAATGACCCGAAGAGCAATGCCTATCTTTTGAATAAGCTTGGTCTATCCGTCATGGAGCTCGACACCAACACAACGGTGGCACAGGACTTGGCTATAAGGCATGAGTTCTTCAATGATGTCATCCTCGACTTGCCCCAACACGCCGACTTGCCCAAGGTGAAACGGCACTTGCGTATGAGAAGCAACGGCATCCCAAACAATTTGCTTATCTTGCAGAACGGTGACCCGATGCTGTTTTCCGAGGCAGTGGGGCAGGGGCAGACCTTTGTCATGGCCACCGCACTTGACCCGAAATGGAGCAACCTTGCCGACCATTCGCTTTTCGTTCCGATGATGGTGAAGATGGCTTTATTGGGTGGGCAATTGAGCAGGCTTTCCTACACCATAGGACAGGACAAGATGCTGGTCTTGAACGACATGGATTTGGAAGGCGATCATCGTTTCCTTTTTGCCAATCCCGACCGCAGTTTTCAACAAATGCCAGCCTCGGAAGTGCGAAATGGTAAGGTCTATCTCTATTTGAACGACAATCTTCCTTCAGCCGGTTTCTATGACCTGCTGGTCAATGATTCGGTGAATCGTGTCACGGCTTGGAATGAGAGCCGCGTGGAGTCGCGGATGGACTTCGTTGATCACGATGAAGTGAGCAAAGCCTTTGCCAAGTCTGGTTTCGATGTTGCAGCAGTTCTCGACACCTCTGACTTCGCCTCTGCCGACCTCGTGGAGGCCATGGCACACCAATCCTCGCAATGGAAGCTCTTTGCGTTGATTGCTTTGCTGGCTTTGCTCGGGGAAATTTTGGTGCTGAGGTTTTGGAAGTGATATTTTTCCTATTTTTGCAAGCAGGAGAAAAGTTTTATGGATATCGAAGAGAATAAGGAAAACGAGCCCTTGGATGAGCAGCCAATAGATGAGCCAATAGAAGGCGTGGAAGACGCTCAGGCTCAGGAGGATGAATACCATGTGATACCACTGAAAGGGATGTTCGAGAACTGGTTTCTCGACTATGCTTCGTATGTCATCTTAGAGCGTGCCGTGCCCGCCATCGAGGATGGCCTGAAGCCCGTGCAACGCCGCATCCTGCATTCGATGGATGAACTTGATGACGGTCGTTTCAACAAGGTGGCCAACATTGTGGGTAACACGATGAAATACCACCCTCATGGCGATGCCTCCATCGGAGATGCCCTCGTGCAGCTTGCCCAGAAGGATCTGCTCATCGACACGCAAGGTAATTTCGGCAACATTCTCACTGGCGACGATGCCGCCGCCCCGCGTTACATTGAGGCGCGTCTATCGAAGTTTGCCAAAGAAGTCGTCTTCAACCATAAGACCACCGACTGGACCCGTTCCTACGACAACCGTAACGCCGAGCCTGTCTCGCTGCCGGTGAAGTTCCCACTGTTACTGGCACAAGGCACCGAAGGCATCGCTGTGGGTCTGGCCTCCAAGTTCCTGCCGCACAATTTCAACGAACTGATTGACGCTTCAATAGCCTATCTGCGCGACGAGCCTTTTACACTCTATCCGGACTTTCCAACAGGTGGCCTGATGGATGTGACCAACTACAACGATGGTCTGCGAGGCGGCAAGGTGCGCATCCGTGCGCGTATCAGTCAGCAGGACAAGAAGACGCTAGTCATCAGCGAGATTCCATACGGCACCACTACGGGCAGCCTCATCGAGAGCATCGTGAAGTGCAATGACAAGGGCAAGATTAAGATCAAGAAGATAGATGACAACACTGCCGAGCAGTGCGAAATCGTGATTTATCTGAATCCTGGTGTCTCGCCCGACCAGACCATCGATGCACTTTATGCTTTCACTGACTGTGAAGTGTCCATTTCGCCTAATGCCTGCGTCATTGTCAACCAGCATCCGGCATTCATGGGCGTGAGCGAGATTTTGAAACTCAGTACTGATCGCACTATGGAACTCCTCAGCTGGGAACTGCGTATTCTCATTGAAGAGCTCGAAAACAGCTGGCACTGGATTTCGTTGGAGAAGATATTCTTCGAGAAGGGCATCTATAAAGAGTTGGAAAACAAGGACTATGAGACATGGGATGACCAACTCACGGGCATCGAGCGTCGCTTCGACAAATACCGCAAGCTGCTGAAGCGCGAGATTACGCGTGAGGATGTGGAAAGACTCTGCGAGAAACCTGTCCGCAAGATTTCCAAGTTCGATATCAAGAAGGCCGATGAGCAGTTGGCCGACATTGAAAAGAAGATGGAAGAGGCCAAGTACAACCTCGACCATATTGTGGATTACACCATCGACTATTTCCTACATATCAAAGAGAAATACGGCGAAGGCCGCGAGCGCAAGACTGAGATCCGCAACTTCGACAATATCTCTGCCGTGGCTGTAGCAGCCAACAACGAGAAACTGTATGTCAATAGAGAAGAAGGTTTTGTCTGCACAGGCGAAGGCTTGAAACGCGAAAAGAACAAGGAAGCCTACGAATATGTGTGCGATTGCTCTGACATGGATGACATCATTGTCTTCCACGAGGACGGCAAGTACGCTGTGGTCAAGTTGCAGCCCAAGCTATTTGTGGGACAGAAGGTCATCCATGTTGATGTGTTCCATAAGAATGACGACCGTACGACCTACAATGTCGTTTACCGAGACGGCAAGAACGGGGCACCGCACTATGTGAAGCGTTTTGCCGTGAAAGGCGTCACTCGCGACAAGGAATACGACCTCACGCAAGGTAAGCCTGGCTCGAAGGTGCGTTATTTCTCGTCGAATCCCAACGGCGAGGCAGAGGTCATCAAAGTGACCTTGGTACTGTTCAACAAGAAGCAAAAGACCGTTGACTATAAGTTTGCCGACTTGGCCGTGAAGGGTCGTGACACGCGTGGTAACTTGCTCACGAAGTACGAGGTCAAGGAAATCAAGAAGGGTGGGGAAGGTGTCTCCACACTAAACGCTCGTGACATATGGTTTGATGATACAGTGCGTCGCTTGAATGTCGACAAACGCGGACAATATCTGGGTGCTTTTGAAGGCGAGGATAAGATCCTGCAAATCTTCAGCAACGGCGAGTTCAAGATTTCGGGCTTTGACCTCAACACCCACTTCGATGATGACATGGTGGAAATCCGTAAGTTCGACCCAGATGAAATCTTCTCTGTCATTTACATAGAAGGTGAAACGCAGAAGCACTACTTGAAACGTTTCACCATCGAGGCCGAGACCAAGCTGAACAGCCGTGCCTCTTTCATTGGCGAACATTCCGAGGCGAAATATCTCGGCATGAGCACCGACACCTTGCCGCGTTTGTTGCTAAGCTATAAGGTTAGCGACGCTGGCAACAGCTTCCCTGATGATGAGGTCAATGTAGAGGAGTTCATCGGCATCAAGAGTTACAAGGCCAAGGGTAAGCGTCTCTCTACGAGAGAGATTGATACATGGGAGTTTTTGGAGCCCTATCAGCCCGAGCCTTCAGAGGAAACTCCTGATGGTGCAAATGAAATCGACGAGCCTTCCGAGGAAGAGGTTGCTGAGAAGATTAATGTAAACCCCGCCGATGTGCCGTTGGAGATTGTGGAGCCCAAGGGGGACGGTGTACAAATGGATTTGTTTAATGAGTTGAATGATGATAACAACTAAAATAATAAAAAAGGTCGGCCCTTCGACAAGCTCAGGGACCTTAAACCATTCAAAAGTTAGAGGATGCCTGAGCCTGTCGAAGGCCCCGCAAACCTGTTTCAGTTTGGCTTTAGTATTACTGGTTGCTTTTCTGCTCTCCAGTTGCCAAACTGAAAAGAAACTGGCCAAGCGATACATGGCGAATCGTCCCAACATCGCGGCGGCGGTGTATTTCCCAGAACAGGCCGAAGTGAAAGTGGAGTATAATGACCAATTGGGCAAGAAAACCGAGGTTTTGAACGGCTTCGACCAGGATATGTTCCTGGATGTCATGTACCATGCCTATGCGGAAGCCATGGGTGATTATGGCGTCGATGTCTATGTTCCTGAAGACGCTGACAATGTGCAAATTGACTCCACGCATTGGCTGATCATCCTTTCGCAAATGGAGGTCGTGGGGCGCATCACGGAATACGAAGACTATCTTTTTAGTGATACGGATGAATTCAGTTACAAGCATCCGTTGAACACGGTCAATGTGGCCTCTTGGTTTGAGGTCAACGACGGCAACTGGAGGCCTGTGCTGTTTTGCGAACACAACCTCATGGACGGCTTCGACTCCAAAACGGACTTTTCCATCTGGACCAATACCATCGACTACAGCTACTCTATTGACACCCTTAAACTCAAGGATGTCTATAACTATGCCGTGTATTTAGGCAAACTCTATGCGGGTTATACCTATGACTATATGATGAACAGCTATGTAGGGGCGGAGCTGAAAAAGAAGGGCTACGCCTATCAGATTATGCTACGCTATGACCCGTATGAGAAGAAGTTCCGCTATGCGGAAGAGGATGACTGTTTTGTGGAAATCAAGAACTAAACTTTCAACTCATTTTCAATCATTTCCTTCAACTCCGAAGGCTTGACAGTGCGAATCTCTCCACCTGTCACCATGCTTATGTTTCCCGTTTCCTCAGAGACCACGAGGGCGATGCAGTCGTTGACTTCAGTCACGCCAATGGCGGCACGGTGGCGCAAGCCATAATGTCCGGGGATGTTGGTCTTTTGTGTCACGGGAAGGATGCAACGAGCCGCTGTGATGCGGTTGTGGCGGATGACCATGGCGCCGTCGTGCAGAGGACTATTCTTGAAGAAGATGTTTTCAATCAGCGGATTGCTGATGTCAGCATTGACCACCACGCCCGTTGTGACAATGTCATCAAGATTGTTTTTACGTGTTAATAGGATGAGTGCACCTTGCTTGATGTCCGACATGTTGAGGCAAGCCTTGGTGAGTGCATCAATGTCCAAATCCACATTACTTCTGACTCTCAGGAACTTAAACTTCCGAGTGAGCTTGCCTTCTTGGGCTTGTGCGCCGATGGTGAACAGGAACCGGCGTATCTCGGGCTGGAAGATAATAATCAGTGCGATGAAGCCTACGCTGACAAAGGCCCCAAGGATGGCGGTCAGCATCTCCATCTGCAAGAATTTGACCAGTTGCCAGATAAGGAAAAGCGCCACGATGCCGATGAAGATGCTCATGGCGGAGGTGCCTTTCAGCAGGCGGTAGAGCCCAAAGAACAAGGCGGCTACCAAAATGATGTCGATGATATCGAAGACGCGGACTTGTATGAAAAGGTCAATCATGATTCCAAATTTTGCTGCAAAGGTAGTGTTTTTTGTGGGATTGCCCTATCGGGCAAGAAATCTTTCAAAAATCATTTTATAATCCTATAAAACATAATCAATTGATTTCTAATGATTTTAATTAAGATTTTTGACTGATTTCTTTGCGAAGCAAATCACATATATTGACAAAATGTCCCGACCAATTCGATGGCCTCGCGTGCATTTTTCACATCATGGACGCGCAGGATGTCAGCGCCATTGAGCAAAGCGATGGTGTTCAGTACAGTTGTCCCGTTTTCCGCTGTGTCGGGTGTGGTGTGCAGCACCTTGTTTATTAAGGACTTCCGCGAAATGCCGATGAGGATGGGGAGATTGTTATAGCGATATCTATCCAAGTCGCTGAGCAACTGATAATTGGCTTCAAGGCTTTTGCCGAAACCTATGCCTGGGTCAAGGATGATTTGTCGCTCTCCATAGGATTCCAAGACTTGGCATTGCTGCTTGAAAAAGTCCAGCACAGTTCGATGAATGTCGCCGCCGAGGGCGTATTGGTGCATGGTTTCTGGTGTCCCGATGCAGTGCATCATCACATAAGGAATGTGGTTTTCTCCGATGTAAGGCAACATATCCTTGTCAAACAATCCGCCCGAAATGTCGTTGATGAGGTCGGCGCCACCTTCCATGCATGCTTCAGCCACATTCTTCCGGAAAGTATCGATGGAAATCAAGGCATCGGGAAAGGCCGTTTTGACAGCCTTCAGGAAGGAGATGACGCGCTCCATCTCCTCGCTTTCCGTGGCGATGGCGTTGTTGGGCCTGGTGGAGCATCCGCCGATGTCGATGAAGTCGGCACCCTCGGCAAGCATCTGTTCGCAGTGTTGCAATGCCTTGTCCATCTGGTTGTAGCGGCCACCGTCGGAGAACGAGTCGGGCGTCACATTAAGGATGCCCATGACGGCGGGGCGGTCGAAAAGGAGGGTTTTGTTTTGGAATTTGAGTTGGAACATAACCAAACAGTGCTTATTTGTTGCAAAAATATGCATTTTTTCTTGGATTGTCTGTTTTTTTCCTACATTTGCATCCGAATTGGTTTGCGAGTGCTTCGATGTACTCAACAGCCATTCGTAACATATTGAACGTTAGAAGCGTTATGCTTCCTTGTACTTGAGAACCTAGGAAATTTTCAAGAACACAAAAATGGGAGGATGTATAGCGGCGCTGCGCTGTATAGCGTGGGCTGTTATTACATTCCATTTTTGGGTATTCCTAGGACCTTCAAGTACGATGTGATATGACACAGCGCACGCTTCTTTTGTTTGGTTTGTGAATTATTGGATCTTTAAATTTTAAATCTTTAAATCTTTAAATCAAACAACAATGAAAAAAAACAACAGAAAACGCTATGAAGCTCCCCAGGTGGAGGTCATAGAAATCGAGCCCCAGGGCATGTTGTGTGCCTCGGGTGGTGTCGCAACCAGCGCGGGCGGCGGAACGGAAAGTATGACCATGGTCGAAATCGATTGGCCGTAAACTAAGGAGGACACGACAATGAGAAAACTTACAACATTCGCAATGGCACTCATGATGGGCATGATGATGCTTGTCTCGTGCAACAAGGACAAGGACAACAAGGACCAAGCTGTGTTCCACGCTACCATCGAGTCGCGGACGCAGGACAGGACCTATCTTGACCCCGTTGATGGCCAAGGCCAGATCAAATGGAAGGCTGGCGACCAGATCCGTATTTACAACGGCAACGGTGAGAGCGCAGTGTTCACCTTGAAGGAGGGCGCCAACACCACCAACGGTACCTTCACCTATGCCAACGAATTCGACATGGTGCCGCCTTTCACGGCAGTCTATCCTCACACGGCCACGATGAATGATGAAGACATGGTCGTTTTCGAGGTTCCCGCAGTGCAAAACATTACCGAGATCGGCACCTTCGCCAACGGCGCGAATCCCATGTTGGCCTACGGCACTGATGACAACCTGTACTTCAAGAACCTCTGCGGCGGCTTGGGCGTGCGCTTGTATGGCGACGCGCATGTGAGCAGCATCACCGTGATGGGCATTGAAGGCGAG
>CACXXW010000029.1 GCA_902771635.1 uncultured Bacteroidia bacterium
GATGCACCTGCTATCAGTATAACCATGGATGACAAACTATTGATCAATCTTTCTAATCAGCGATAAATCGCCACTTGACAAGGCCTCGAAATTGGCCTCAATCCTCTCAATGTTCCAATCCCACCATTTCAGTTCCAGCAGATAAGCGATGAATTCGTCGTCGAAGCGCTTTCTGACCACACGGCAAGGGTTACCCACGGCGACAGCGTATGGAGGAATGTCCGAGGCCACCACCGAGTTGGCTCCGATAATGGCTCCGTCGCCAATATGGACACCTGGCATGATGGTGACATGCTGACCAATCCAAACGTCGTTGCCCACAATGGTATCGCCTTTCAGAGGCAATTCATCTTTCACTGGAGCAATTGCGCTGCCCCAGTCACCGCCTATGACATAAAACGGATAAGTCGTCACGCCGTCCATCCTGTGATTGGCACCATTCATCACAAACTCCACCCCTTTGGCGATGGCGCAGAACTTGCCGATAATCAGCCGGTCACCGATGAAGTCGTAGAAATGAGTGACATGCTTCTCGAATTGGTCGGCACCATCCACGTCATCATAATAGGTATAGTCGCCAATGATGATACGCGGGCTCTTCACCACGTTCTTGATGAAGCATAGGCTTGGGATGTTGGGATTCGGGAAAGCCTCATTGGGGTTGGGTCTTTTTATCATAACTTGTTTAATCTCTATTTCCAATTACGCCACAAAGATACGCACATTATTTGATATAAAGCGCTACACAAATTAGCGGAATATTTACCAACATTAGATTTGTTTTGCTATTTTTGCATCACTAATTAACCCATTTCTATTAACCAAATCATTACAATCATGAAGAAATTGTTTTTTACCTTGATGCTGATGTTTGTTTCAGCGATTACCCTGAATGCACAGAGCTTGACCGGCAAGCAATGGGCCACCAAGCTTCTCGATGAAGAAGGAACCGAAATAGTCGTTTCATTGTATTTTGATGAAAACGGAGCTTGCGAAATGCTCGTTGGGACTGATTATGAGATCAAAGAGGATGGCGTGCCGATTACGCTCGAAGGCTCGGTCACCGTTCCTGGCACTTTTACCCTTAATGGCAAAGACTTGAAGATGAACCTCGACAGAAGCAAGGCCGAGACCGAACTTGACTATGAAATCAAGGGGATGGATGCCAAGACCAAGGCATTGATGGACAAGCAGATAAGGGATGAAATCAATGGCTTGAAAAAAGATTTCCAAAAAGAAATGCTCGATGGAATGCCCAAGATGCATAACATGAAGATCGTTAAGCTCGAGAAAAAGAACCTTGTCATTAAGGATGACAATGGCGATGAGATCCCGTTCGTCCTCGTTGAATGATAACTAACGAATCGTAATTAAATAACGAAGGGTGCAGGCCGCCATGGTCCTGCACCCTTCGCATTTTAGGGGATTGTAATAATCCAGTTTATCGGATGAAATTCGTGTAACGCGTCACTTCCTTTTCAGGCAATCCGTTGCGCTCGCGCTCGGCGGCGATGGCGCGGATGAGGAAAGCCATGTTGCGGCCCAAGATGCGCATGATTTGCACCCCTTCTTCGTCTTGCATCACGTCTTCAGCGGAGTGGCCATGCACCATGTTCCAATAGCGGCTGCTCGCGATGGGCATCTCGCTGATGGTGAAATACTTGTTGAGTCGGTCGAAGGCGGCCGTGGTGCCGCCACGTCGTGCCGAGATGACGGTAGCCCCCACCTTCATACGTTTGTCGAACGGTGTGCTGAAAAACAGGCGGTCGAGCAAGTTGGTGAGCGTTCCGTTAGGGCCGGCGTAATACACCGGCGAGCCGACCACGAGGCCGTCGGCCTGCTCAAACTTGGGTGCCACTTCGTTCACCATGTCGTTGAACACACAATGCCCCAATTCGGCGCATTTGCCGCAGGCGATGCAGCCTCGGATGTCCTTGCTTCCGATGTGGACGATTTCGGTTTCTATGCCGTTTTTCTGTAATTCTTCCGCCACAATGTTCAAGGCGGTGAAGGTGCAGCCATTGGCGTGTGGGCTGCCGTTGATTAACAAGACTTTCATTTTCTTATGTATTATCTTTTTGTATCGTACTATATACCTGATTTGTCATTGGAACACGCAGTTTCTATAGAATCTTGTTTATATTCCAAAATCTCTGCCTTGGGTTTTCGTGCAAACAATTTGGCAAGAAAGATGCACATGGCATATACTATCGATGGCAGTAGCACAATAACAACAAAAGTCATCAAATCAATGTTTACTTGCGACAAATCAAGTTTTATACCAAAGAACAAAGGCGCCCCACAAGCCAAAGGGAACAGCCCTAAATCTCTTAAACTATTGTGAAAAGGAATCAACCATATAGCACCATTATTAACCATTAGCACCAAAGGACAAAACCAAATATACCAATTGCGTTGAGCCTTTTCGTACACATAATGTGCAGCTATTCCGGGGATTACCATGGTGAAAATGCTTACGAAAACCATAAACCTCGGAAGTGTTCCTTCTGACAATTCATCATTGAAGAAAAAGTTGTCGTTGAGAATGTACGCTATCAGATAGCCCAAAAAGATATATGCCAAATAGACAATCATAAAAGCCCAAAAGAAGGGTGTCTTTTTTCCAATGACATTGTGGTTTTTGTTTTTCTTGGTCATACGGGAAACCGTTTGGTTTAATAACGGATTAAGCACTTTTTTATTGTTTAGCCACAGGACCGGTGAAGGTGCCTTCACCCGAATTGCAGATTTCACCTCAGAATATTTCGCCACCCCAAAGCATTTTCAGGAAGTCGAGGACATAGATGAGCTCCTTGTCGTCGGATTTGCGTGTAATCGGGTCAAACCTATTAAATTAGGGAGTGTACTCCCGATTTTTATAAGAAATTCGGGAGTATGGTCACGAATTTTGCAACTTTTTACGGTGCATAAATAGTAAACAAATCAATTAGTCAATGAACAAAATGAAATATTTCAAGCATTGATAAGGAGGTTCTCATTTTCTAAGTTGTGGTTTTGATTAGCTGCAAATGTCTATAAACTAGCCAATACTCCCTTTCTTCAAGAACTCTGCCAGCGGGATGTGTAATTTTGTTGATTACAATGAACAAAATGAAAAAAATTCAAATTTTGTTCATTATAATGAACGGTTTTATCAAAATACAAGTTGGGAAATCCTCAACAATTTATTCTTCATCTTTGGCATTAGGCACTGCAAAAATGACCGTCAGCACGCCGATGGCACCGACGACAGGCACGATGATGCGAGCCATAGAATCTTTGGGGATAAAGACAAAAGTGGAGAGCAAAACCATCGCCACCATGATGCCACAAGCGCCGGCTTTTTGTGCAACGGTCATTCCGCCGCGACGGCGATAACTGCGGATGTAAGTCCCTAACCACGACTGCAATAGCCATTCTTGCAAGCGTGGCGAGGAGCGGTAAAAAAGCCATGAAGCCAAAAGCAGGAAAGGTGTGGTGGGCAATCCCGGCACCACCACACCTAATGCTCCAAGGCCTACGCAAAGCAAGCCTAAAACGATGTAAACGATGCGTTTCACTTAGGCTTTATTCTTAGTTTACCTGACCACTCGCGTAAATACAGGATTTTCGCCTTCTGCGACAGTCACATACACCTTCAGCTCTCCCGTAGGCATCCCTGGATTGTCCTCACGTGGAAGATCCTCGGCTGTGAACAGGTATTCCGTGCCTTCGGGGATGGAACGCGAAGCCACGGCCTTGGCTTGTGCATGAAGCATCTGATAACCATCAACAGCGGCGTTGAAGATAGCTGTTTCCTCTTCATTTACTGGATGTTGTTCTGGGAAATCCTCCAACTTTACAAATTCTCCTTCAAGGAAACCGCTTGCCTTCAGGAATTGGTCGATTTCTTTGGGTGCGGCTTCAAGTCGGGCGGCACGCACACCATAGCCGGGAAGGATTTCCGCTTTAGGCTGTGCCTCGGCCAAATCTTTCATGCTTGACTCCAACCCGCCGCTGCCAAAGGTGCAGAACGGGACAACTTTCTTGCCGCTCAAGTCCACTTGGTTCAAGAAGGTAATCACGGGCGGTGCGTAAGTGCCGAACCACACGGGATAGCCGAGGAACACCACATCGTATTTGGCGATGTCGGCTGCCAACGGCTGAATCTCGGGAGAAATGCCTTGTTCGCGATCTTGCTTGCAACGTTCGATGGTGGCGTGGAAATCCTCATCGTAGGGTTTCGTGAGGACAATCTCCTCAATGTCGGCACCGAGTCGTGTGGCGATTTCGGTCGCTACAGCTTTCGTGTTCGACGTTTGGGAGTAGTAGAGGACCAGCACTTTAGGGGTTTCTGCCTTGGGTGCTTCTTCTTTTTGGGTTTCATTTTTTGAACCGCAGGAAACGGCAGCCATCGCTACGATGGCGAGAATGAGTAATCTTTTCATTTTGAATCGAATTTTATTCATTGACTTTCAAAAGCTCTTGTATGGCTTCCTCCATCATGTCGGGCGTCACCATGGGCTCGAAGCGGAGGATGGTCTTGCCGTCTTTGGAGACCAGGAACTTGCCGAAGTTCCAGCGGATGGCGTCACCTTGGTCGAAGCCTGTGCCGGTCTTTTGGTGAATCTCGTCAAGCATTGCCGCAAACTCCTCGGTGCCTTCGGGATAGCCCTTGAAAGGCGCTTGTTTCTTGAGGTAGGTGTAGAGCGGACTCTCCGCCTCGCCGTTGACGTCAATCTTGTCGAACAGCGGGAAGGTGACGTTGTAGTTCAACGAGCAGAAGCTCTGGATCTCCTCGTTGGTGCCAGGCTCTTGACCCAAGAATTGGTTGCATGGGAAGGCCAAAATCTCCAAACCTTGGTCTTTGTACTTTTGATAAAGGGCTTCAAGACCTTCGTACTGAGGGGTCAGTCCGCATTTGCTGGCCACATTGACGATGAGCAGCACCTTGCCTTTGTAGTTGGCTAGCGATACATCGCTTCCGTCCATGTCTTTGACCGTGATGTCATAGATGCCACTGGTCTGCTCGACCACGGGTTCAGGTTCGGTCGAAATTTGGGCGGTCTTGTTATTCTGATTGTTGCAGCCCGTAGCCATCATCAGTGCCACTACCGCGAGAAAGAATAGTTTTTTCATATTGGATAGAATTAAGTTTTATTTCATACACATTTCAAAGATCTTCTCCACATCGGCCTGCTGCAAGGGCTTGAAGCCGGGCATGGTACCACCGCCAACGGTTTTCTTGGCCATCACGGCGAAGTGGGTGCGGTCGATGCCTACCTCGGGGAAGGTGCGCTTCAGCTGCAAGGTATTGAAGAGGAAGTCGCTCAATTTGTCAATGGCTTGATGGGCGATGTCCATCGGAGGCAGGGTCGGGTCGATACCGAAGACGTTGGTGCCAAATTGGACATATTTCGAGACGGTGGTTTCCTCGAGGCAATACTCCATCCAGCGTGGAGTGAGGATGGCGAGGCCGAGGCCATGGGTGATGTCGTAGAAGGCCGACAGCTCGTGTTCCATCGGGTGGCAACTCCAGGCTTTGCGTTTACCGCCGTTAACGAAGCCGTTGATGGCCCATGAGGAGGCCCACATCAGGTTGGCGCGCGCCTCATAGTTGTCAGGTTCTCGCATGGCGATGGGGGCGAAGCGGATGACGGTCTTCATCAAGCCCTCCATGAAGCAGTCGAGCATGTAGAGGTCCTGGTCCATGGTGAAATAGACCTCGAAGAGGTGCGAAAGGATGTCGGCTGAGCCACAAGCGGTCTGATAGGGGCTGACGCTGAAGGTGATGCTCGGGTCGAGGAAGGATGCCTTGGGCAACATGTTGGGGTCCAGACGACCAATCTTGTCGTTGGTCTCGGGGTTGCTGATGACGGCAGCCGTGTCCATCTCTGAGCCTGTGGCAGCGAGTGTCAGGATGCTGACGATGGGCAGGGCGCGCTCGATGGGGGCCATGATCTTAGTGGCATCGATGGTGGAGCCACCGCCCACAGCTAACAACACATCAATGTTGTGCTCTTTGCACATCTGCACGCCTTTGCGCACGGAGCCGATGCGTGGGTTAGGTTCGATGCCCGAGAGTTCGAACAGTTCGAGTCCAGCGTCTTTGATTGCTGAAACCGCACGGTCATACAACCCCATCTTCTTGATAGAGCCGCCGCCGTAGGTCATCAGCACGCGTGTACCGTATTTTTTGAGTTCTGCGCCAAGGTGTTTCAGTTGGTCGCGTCCGAAGTAAATCCTTACGGGAGGTAGCCGTTCCATCTGTCAGTTTCGTGATGTGGTCGACTAAAAACTCCAGCGACTCCTCTGGGGTGTGGTCGGTGTGGAGCATGGTGAAGTCTTCGAACAGCGACTCGGGCGTGCAGAAATACGACACCTGCCAGCCGTTGTAAACCTGTTCGGGCCCTCGATACACCCGCTCAATGGCACCTGTGACGACGCGGCACTGCTGCATCAGCTTGCCAATGGCAGCATCCGCTTGGCCTTTCTTCACACCAAGCAAGGCGCGCACCTCCTTGATGGTGATGCAGCCTTGCTTTTCGAGATATTCCATGATGCGCTCGCCGTTCTTGTCGGGTGTTGTCGTGGCGCGGCGGACGTTCATCAGTTTGCGGTAAAAAGGTACCGTCGCGAAGGCGGCTTTTCCTCCGCAGAGGAACTTCCCGTAGGCGATGCCGCCGTTTTGCAGGCAGTCGATCTTCCAGTCCCACGGCCCGAGCGAGTCCTCTTCGCCGTCAAACCAAAAACCAGGCTGGGTGAGTTCCTTAATGGAATAGCCCGGGATGGCACTGGTGAAAAACGGGACAATGCCCAACTCGCAGATGGCTCGCTCCATTGTTTCGGGACTGGATAATTGGTAGTTTAAGACCATGAGCAGAATTGTTTAGATACGATTTTCGGGGCTGTCAGCAGTCAGCCATCAGCTTTCAGCCTCGTTACTACCAAGCTGATAGCTGACGGCTGAAAGCTGATAGCCATTTACGCTTTATTGAACTTCTCCTTCTTTTCTGAATTTTACTGCTTTGATGTCCATATTCGATTAAGTTTAGTTTCATTTTGCGATGAAAAACAATTCAACTTTTTCAATTTTATCGGAAATTTCACCGACTAATTAGTAAACAAATTTGTTATTGAAAATTATTGCGTATTTTTGCAAAAATTTTCAATAGAAGATGAAGGAAGTACAAAGAACAGATTATATCCAATGGCTTGATCGGAAAAAAGGCAATGGGCTGATAAAAATCATTACTGGTGTGCGTCGATGTGGCAAGTCGTATCTTTTGTTCACACTTTTCAAAAGGCATTTGGTTGAACAAGGAATAGGCGAAGATCATATCGTAGCCTTGGCTTTGGATGATTTTGCAAACAGACAATACCAAGATGCTGAAGCTTTGTACAAATATGTTAAGTCGAAAATCACGGAGGCTTTTTGCATATCCCCAATATTGATATTTATGTAACGGGTAGTAACTCCAAGTTTCTTTCATCGGATATTGTGACCGAGTTTCGCGGGCGCGGTGACGAGATTAGGGTTTATCCGTTCAGTTTTGCCGAAGTGCATGAGATTTTTGAAGGAGACAAACATCGAGCATGGTCTGCTTACTGCCGTTATGGAGGGATGCCTCTCGTATGGGCAGCCTCAACCAACCAAGACAGAGAACAGTATTTAAAAAACCTATTTGAACAAGTTTATATTTCGGACATCATCAATCGTCATGACTTGCGCGGAAAATCCGAAATTGGTTACATTGTCAATATTCTTGCCTCATCAGTCGGTTCTCTGACAAACCCATTGCGCTTGACCAATACATTCAAATCTGAATTGGGACTCAGCATTTCGCAAAACACAGTGAATTCGTACATCGAGTATCTTGTGGATTCGTTTCTAATCGGGAAAGTCAATCGATACGATGTCAAAGGACTGCGGTATATCTCTTCTCCTTTGAAATATTATTTCACCGATGTGGGCATGCGCAATGCAAGGCTGAATTTCCGCCAACAAGACGACTCTCATATCATGGAGAACATAATATACAATGAGTTGCTTCGTCGAAGATTTAGTGTCGATGTAGGTTGTGTTACAGTCAATGTAAAGGCAGAGAATGGAAAAATGGTGAGAAAACAGTTGGAGGTGGATTTTATTGCTAACAGCGGAGACAAACGATACTACATCCAGTCGGCATTCGATGTGCCTACTATAGAGAAGCGTGAACAAGAAGAACGCTCCCTTCTCAACATCAATGACTCTTTCAAGAAAATCATCGTTCAGCAGTCCATAGTCGAACCATGGCATAGTCAACAGGGGGTGCTTTACATTGGAATTGAGGATTTTCTACTAAATGCCGAAAGTATGGATTTGTAAAAGCCTTTGTGCCGTCACTGAAATGACCATCGCACATGATGTGATTTTGGGGATGGTGAGGTGAAAATGGATTTTTGTTTTGATGTTATCTTTTTCATACTTTTTTCCATTTTTTCCACAAAAACAGTCACCCCGAGTCGCTCAATGCCAATTGTCTATAAGGTTTTGAACTTTTTTGTTCAACATTTTCCAAAGTTTGCCTATCTTTGCCCTCATCAACCCAAAAAGAACATATCAACACAGAAGATAACTGATTATATAACATATTGATATAAAGCGTTTTTGCTTTTCAAGTAAAGTCGAAATCCGGAAAATTTAGACAATGCTACTCGAGAAAGCAGAAATGCTCACGGAATATCCGTGGGCTTTCTCGTTTGTAGCATAGGCACTTTCCGGAGCCTCGACTTTAGACAGAAGTTCACGGATTCTTTTTGTGACCCATTAGAAGGGCGAAGCGCTCAAAACGCCAAGCCATAATGAGTACCAAGTTCTTCAATAATACCGAGATGAGGCTGATGGACAAGTTCCACGGCATCGCTTCCGCAATGGCCAACTTCGACATCTTTCATGCCGTAGTTGGCTATTTTCGTTCCAGCGGCTACTTCAAACTGCGCAAGGAATTGGAAAATGTCACCGAGATACGCATCCTCGTCGGCATCAATATCGACAATCTCTTCCGCCAATCGCAACTCACGGGTAAGTTTTTCTTCGAAAATAAAGAAGCAACGCTTGAACAGTATTGCGAGGACTTCCTTCGTGATGTCTACCAGTCCGAATACTCGTCAGAAGTTGATGAAGGCATCCGTCAGTTCTGCGCCGACATTGCCAACAATCGGTTGCAATTGCGTATCCCTCCCACCAAAGACCTTCACGCGAAATTCTATCTATGCTTGCCCAAAAACCACAATGAACACAGCGACGGCTGGGTCATCATGGGTAGCAGCAACCTCAGCGCACAGGGTCTCGGCACCACCGAACCGCCACGCTACGAATTGAATGTGGCCATGAAGGACTACGACGATGTGCATTACTGCGAGGAAGAGTTTCAAAGCCTTTGGAAGGATGCCATTCCAGTGACCATGGACGATGTGAACCATATCGTTGGCAAAACCCATCTGACATCAGAAGAACATCAGCCCACGCCATACGAACTTTACATGCGGATGCTCATCGACCATTTCGGCGATCAGGTCGAAGACGATTTCATTCCTCATCTGCCCGACAATTACGACAACCTCACCTACCAACGTGACGCAGTAGTGCAAGGCTATAATATCATGATGCAGCATGGTGGCTGTTTCATTGCCGATGTGGTGGGTTTGGGCAAAACCGTGGTGGCTGCCATGATTGCACAGCGGTTTATCGCCGCCAACGGCAACAACACCCGTATTCTTGTCATCTTCCCTCCAGCGGTGCAAAGCAACTGGGAAGACACTTTCCGCGATTTCCAAATAAAAAACAACTATAGCCAGTTTGTCAGCAACGGAAGCTTGGATAAGGTCATTGAGGGCACCAACAACTACAGCCAGCCTGGTTATTACGACCTCATCATCGTTGATGAGGCGCACAACTTCCGTCACGACAGCACAGGCAATTACGACCTGCTGCAACGCATCTGCAAGTCGACACGATTGAACAAAGGTAATGTCAAAGGCAACAAGCGCGTGCTGCTGCTTTCGGCTACGCCGCTCAACAACACGCCCGAAGACATCAAGAACCAACTGCTGTTGTTCCAGGACACCGCCCGTTGCACGATTGATGGTGTCTCCAACATTGCCGATACCTTTGCCCCTTGGATTAAGGAATTCAAGAGCCTCATGTCGCAACGTCGCACCTTGAGTGCCGAGTTCCTTACCAGCCGCATCGATGCCATCAATCAGGAACTACGTCACAAGGTGCTGGAGAAGGTGATGGTGCGCCGTACCCGCAGCAACATTCAGCATGAGCCTCGCTATGCCAACGAGATACACTTCCCTCAGTTGCTCGACCCCACCGACCGCACCTATCAAATGTCACCTCAAGTACTTAAACTCTTTATTGACACCTATATCAAGTTAGTGGACACGCCATCGGCTAACCTGAAAGAGGTAAACCCGGACATGTTCGACGGAAGCGGTTTGCGTTATGCCCGTTATCGTGCCATAGAGTATTGCCCGTCCTACAAAGTTACTTCTGGGAAAATGGCAAAGCACATGGCCGATTCGTTGGCCTCCATCTATCAGACACACATGGTCAAACGCTTGGAAAGTAGTTTCGATGCTTTCAAGAAATCGCTTCATACCCTCCTTGATGCCACCAAGGGAATGATTAAGATGTTCGAGGAAGACAAGGTCATCATCGCCCCTGATTTGAATGTGAAAAAGCTGCAAGCTGACGGCATAGAGTTGGACGAAATCATTGAACTGGCCATCGGCAAGGGACTCGACCAAAAAGAAATTCTCTTCCACGCTGCCGACTTCTTGCCTGATTTCCTGCCTATGTTGGAATACGATGCCGAGGTATTGGACAAGTTGTGCAAGCGATGGGAGAAAGTGAAATCCGACCCCAAACTGGAACTCTTCATCACCATGTTGCAAGGCGAATTGTTCGACAAGAAAAAGAACCCTGGCGGCAAGCTCGTGGTGTTCAGCGAAAGCGTAGATACCGTCAATTATTTGGAAAAGGAGTTGAAACAACGCTTGAATCGCAGCGACATTCTAGCCGTTTGCGCCAAAAGTCGCAACCGTCTGCGCGACACCATCAAAGCCAACTTTGACGCAAAGTATAAAAAAGAATGGCGCAACGACTATAATATCATCATCACTTCCGATGTGTTGGCTGAGGGCGTCAACCTGCATCGGGCCAATGTGATTGTCAACTACGACAGTCCGTGGAACGCCACCCGACTGATGCAACGCATCGGGCGTGTGAACCGTATCGGATCCACCGCCAACGCGATTCACAACTATATGTTCTATCCTTCCGACCCAGGTGATGCCATCATTAGCCTGAAGAAAAACTCCCTCATCAAGTTGCAGAGCTTCCATTCCGCCCTTGGCGAAGACACAAGAATCTTTTCACATGATGAAATGGTGCATGAGTTCAAACTCTTCAATGCCGATGTCCGCGACGACACCGACCGTAGCCTGGAACTGCTGAGCGAAGTACGTGCACTTCACGACACCAATTCCGCACTATACCGTAAAATCAAGCAGTTGCCTCCAAAGAGCCGTTGCGCCCGTCTCGCTACACAAACGGCTCCTTCTTCACACACGATTTCCTATTTGTCATCACCTTATAAAAAGGCTTACTACTTCGTCAGCGACACCACCCGAGAACTCTCATTCCTTGAAGCTGCCGACCTCTTCCGTGCGGAACCTGGTGAAAAATCCGTACCCTTTGGGGATGGCTTACAACTCCACTACGAGCAGGTACGGAAAGCTTTGGCGCAATACACCATCGACCAGCAGAGCGAGGTTCAAGAAGAAAAGCTCAAAATCGGTAGCAAAGACAACGATGCCAAGAAAGCCGCTGCTTTCCTGCGCGAAATACGCCCCTTGTTTGATGATGAAGGTCGCCATACCGTTGACCGCTTGAAGCAAATAGTGGAACGCGGAACCTACAACCAACTGGCCGATGCCTTGAACCGCATCTCGAAAAAACAAAAGAAAGAGCCTTTGCCATCCATAAAAGTCCTGGAACAACTTGAAGAGTTGGACGAACACTACAGCCAGCCAGAAACGTCAATTGACATCAAACAAGTGGCACTCACTACTGCCGACATCATATTAAGCGAAACATTCATATTTTTATAAGTAAATGTTTATAAACAGTTTACATATTGAATTGAGCATGGGAATGACTATCCTTAAGCCTTTTCCGTCATGGCGGAGAAACATCCGCCATCTCCTGAGCGCAAAGACGACACCTTTCTGTTCAGGAGATTGCGGGTCAAGCCCGCAATGACGGTTTGGCTTCAAGTCCTGTGTCTCTTTAATTAAGTTGTTTAATCTTGCCAAATCTCTAAAAAAAATGAACACCTCAATTATACGACAAATCTTCCAGTCGAAATTCGATTACCCAACCTACTGTAACGAAATAGTCCACAATGTTTTCGGTTGCAACGATATTTCCACCCGTCCCGAATTGCTTGATACCACAGCAGATGGCGACAACAGTTATTACATAGGTCGCCAAACCGATGCCGATGGTCGTGAACTCGGCTTTTTCTACACCCGTGTTGCCCAGGGCAGCGATGTGCGCCGCAAGCGCGTCGGGCTGCGCAAGATGATAGCCCCATACCTGAAATACGATGTCGATGCCGCCATTGCCGTTTTTGCCGACGAAAGCCACTGGCGTTTGTCGTACATCTGCGACATGAAAGAAGGTGTCACCAACGCAAAACGGTTCTCGTACATCTTAGGCGACGAGCAGGGACAGTATAAGACACCCTTGGAGCGACTTGATACCATATACGCCAAAAGAGGAAGGTTTGTCTTGAATGACTTGCGCGAAGCTTTCTCCGTCGATGCGCTCAGTGACGAATTCTTTGACGAGTATCACATCCACTACGACCGCATTGTGGCTGAGTTAGCCCGACAAGGAAAGACGGGAGCCGTGTATCACGATTATGTGAAGAAACTGATGGGGCGCATTGTCTTTCTGCATTTCCTGCAAAAGAAAGGTTGGCTTTGTGGCGATACCAACTTCATGCTCAACACTTTCAGCCAAAGCAACCGCAGGAACGACTATCTGGAAAGCGTACTTGAGCCGCTTTTCTTTGGCATTCTCAACACTGAACCCATCAAACGCGAGCAGGTTTTCAGCAGGAACGGTTGGCAACAAGGTTTGGTGGAAAAATGGGCGAGCATCCCTTACCTCAATGGAGGTCTATTTGAACTTGATGACGTTGACAACCTGAGAATTGTTCTGCCCGAATCCATCTTCAGCAATCTTTTCTCCTTCTTGGCTTCCTACAACTTCACCGTCGACGAGAACGACCCCGACGATGCCGAGATTGGTGTTGACCCCGAGATGTTAGGCAAAATCTTCGAGAGCCTTTTGGAGGACAACAAGGCCAAAGGTGCTTTCTACACCCCCAAGGAGATCGTGCGCTATATGTGCAAGGAGTCGCTGATTGCCTACCTTGTCTCTTCTGTAGAGACGCGCCATGGCACGTCTCTACAAGATGACAACAAGGGAAAGGCCTGTGTCCGGGCCTTCGTAGAACAGCACGAGATGCAGCCCGACTTGGAGCCTTATCGCGGTGTGCTCGAAAGCACTTTGCGTGAGGTGAAAATCTGCGACCCCGCCATTGGCTCAGGCGCATTCCCTATGGGCTTGCTGAATGAGTTGTGGCGTTGCCGTGAAGCTTTGGGAACGCAGATGTCGCGACTGGAACTGAAGAAGGAAATCATCGAGAACAACATCTATGGCGTGGACATCGAGCGTGGTGCCATCGACATTGCCCGTTTGCGCTTCTGGTTGAGCATTGTGGTGGACAGCGAAAAGGCAGAGCCGTTGCCTAACTTCGACTACAAGTTTATGCAAGGCAACAGCCTGATTGAGAGTTATGGCGGTTTCGACCTCAGCCGCATAGCGGGCAAGACCGTTGGCCGTCCATCCACTTCCACGCAGTATGTGATAGGTCTCGACAGCGATTTGAGCCAGAAGAATCTGCAACGTCTGTTGCGCGAATACTTCTCCGTCACCGACCATCAAAAGAAAGCCACCATGCGCCACGCCATCAATGCCGAGGTGAAGACCCTCATCCGCGAAAGCGTTGGTGGCACCCCGACCTTCCTCGCCAAGTTGGAGCAACTCGACCCATCCGCCAACCAAGACTTCTTCCTTTGGCACACTTGGTTTAAGGACATCTTTGATAAAGGTGGGTTTGATATTGTGATTGGGAATCCGCCGTATGGAGCAACTATAACCGAAAATAAAGAACAATATAAAAAGTGCTATTTATGTACGGAAGGCAAGTATGAGATTTATAAATATTTCTTTGAGCAAGCAACAAAATTGTCTTGCCAACAAGGTGTTATCGCATATATAACGCCTAATACCTGGCAAACATTGGGCTATTTCAAAAAGATGAGGCAGATACTATTTGATAAATGCGAAATAGTGTCTATAACAGACTCTTTATACGATATTTTTGCAAGCGCAACTGTCGATACTATGATAACTATTCTGCAGGTCAACAAAGGCAATAAATTGAAGAAATATAAATTTGTAGAGGATGACTTGAAGTCATTTCATATCCTTGATTTCAATACTAATGATGATAGTATTCTATGTTCAAAGACCAATCCTATTATTCAGAAAATAGAAAGAGCTGGGGTCGTGCTCGGGAGTATTGCCGAAATTTGGCAAGGTTTAATTGCATATGCAGGGAAGGACCAACCAAGAATATGGACCTCAACAGAAAAGGAAACCGAATACCATAGAAAACTATTATACGGAAGAGACATTTCAAAATACTCGATTACTTGGAGTGGTGAATATCTGAAATATGGGGAATGGTTGCATAGGCCAAGACCTTCTTATATTTTTGACAAAGAAAAAATCCTTGTTCAGCGAATTCGTAATCCTAAATTACAAACGCGATTGGTTTGTGCTTATGATATTGATGGGTATATAAATGGTACAGGATTGTCAAATATTGTATTGTTAAACCAATACCAAGACATATATTCGCTAAAATATATAATTGGTATACTGAACTCAAAACTTATAAATTACTGGTTTTCTTATTATTTTGTTGATGTAAACATAAAACCTGAACAACTAAGAAAAATTCCACTCCCTGAAACTAAAACAAATCAAGAGATCATATTATTTGTGGAACAAATTCTTTCTATTAAGCGGAAAGCCTCTGATGCTGACACTTCAGCAATAGAACGAGAAATAGACCAAAAAGTATATGAGCTTTATGACCTTACTTCTGAAGAAATTACAATGATTGAGCAAAGCAACTGACAAACTATTTGAAATTTATAATGCCTAGCGATAAGGAATTCTCATCATCTAGGCATTTCTTTGTATTTTTGCAAAAAAAAGTATGACTACTTCTTCAAACACTAATTGGATTCTTTTCGGAAGAATGACTCTGTGGACGATTGTAATTCTTTCAATTTGTATTCTGTTTAAAGATAATATTGAAAATATAGTCGATGCATGGATTGTAAATCCAGTTTTTAATACTTGGAAGGATAATAATACATTACTGACTATGGGCGCATTATCAGTCCCAATAATTCTTTTGTACATTCTTTTACGAAAGAAAATACAATCGGAAGGAATCTTTTCGAATCGGAGGACTTTGCTTTTTTATATTGCAGTTGTTTTGTTGTTCTTTCGTATTTCTGGTGACTATGATTACTATGGTTACAATTTAATAAAGTATCACGATGTTGTATTGATTGAAGTTTTTATAATTGAAATTATATTTATAATAATCCGTTGTCATCGGAAGGATTATGAGGATCACTCATTAGTACCTGCAATTCCTTTTAGCACAGATGCTCCTACAACAAAGGATGATTTTGTCCGGAGTCATTTCGCAGAAACAATAATAAACAAAATTAGAGCTACTAATAACTCTGATGAAGAGTCCAGTGCATTCACCATTCTATTAAGTGAGAAATATGGAGTGGGGAAATCGTCTTTTTTTAAAAGAATTGAAGACCAATGTGCGAACTTTAAAAACATTTGCTGTTTTTATTTTAGACCCTGGCTTTGTGATTCTGCAGACCTTATGACTTCCAATTTTATCACTCGATTTCAGGAAAAGATAGGCGTTGATGATGAAACACTTTATAGAATGTTGGATATTTATGCCGATATTCTAAATGGCAAACCTTCAGGAAGAATAATAAATGCGATTGTTAAACACAAAGAACATTTGTCATTGGAAGAACAGCATGATAGAATTTCAGAAATATTACGCAAGAATAAGAAAAAGTATCTAGTACTAATAGATGATGTTGACAGATTACAATACAAAGAGCTTGTTGAATTGATTAAAATAATAAGGAATACAGCCGATTTTCCCAACGTTTTTTATCTGGTTGCAGCTGACAAAGATGCTATTGTGCAATCATTAAAGTTAAATGGCAAGATTGAGGATCCCGAACTATATCTTCAGAAGTTCTTTAATTATGAATTGTTGCTTCCTGCATGTGAATCTGGAGGTATGGATAACATATTATGTAACGAAATACAATTATTACTATCTCATTATGGGTTTCAAGAAATACAACAACAACTGATTATTAAAACTATAATAGGGAAGAAATTTGAGGTATTTGATGTTTTTAAAAATCCCAGAGAGATCAAGCGCTTTGTTAACCTATTGTCTGTCGAATTGGATTCACTTAATTCGGAAATAAAAAATAAAGACGGTGAAAATGCAGTGCTAGGTGACAAATACATTTGCATAGAGGATCTGATGAAATTAACATTAATTAAGTATTTGCGTCCTGATGTATATAAAATACTTCGAGATAACAATGCTCACTTTATATTGAGCATGAAAAAACCTTCAAAACAAATTATTATTGCGGAAGATAATAAGGCCTTTTTCGGTAATGTATTCCAAAAGCGAAGCCCGCTAGGAAAACCTCAAAAAATTGAACTTGCATTAGATTTTATAGATTCTGATTCTCAAATAGATACTAATGAAAAGTCGTATAATAGTTTTGCAGAAATTATTGATTCTTGCACACCAACTACAGAATTTATTGTAAAAGAATTGTTTATTGAGTTGTGGTCTGAGAATCGAGGAATTACAGATAAGCCTGCTATAAACAAGAATGACGAGTTTTTCAAGTATTTTGCTGGGCGATTTCGGCAAGATGAAGTAACATTTTATGAGGTTGAATCATTTATGAAAGAACCTGTGAAAAACAATGTTGATAGTTCTCCAGAATTTTTGCAATGGCTACAGGATTCTATTTATAAAAATAAAGCAGAATCAATTATTAATAAGGCTACACGGTTAAATGTTCCATATGAGAATAGATTTGAAGTAATTGTCAATGTTTTTACATGTGTTCGGAAAAAATATGAGTATGAAAAATTGCTTGATAATAGGTATAAACTATCTGACTCCTATGAAGAATGGAATGAAATAATTAGACTTTTATTGCGGAAAAATTTAGACTGCGAAGTACCTGATGAATTATATGACAGATTCCATTCGTTCTTCTCATCTACTACTAATTTTGAGGAATGTGCATTATTTTTAGAACAATTGGACGTATATATATATTGGGAGACTCAAGAACCAGATAAACTAATCCCATGCGTGTTTTCAAGAGAGCAGTATAATGATTATTCTAGAATTATTATTGACAGGGCGTTTTCAGAAAGAATCTTGAAAGAACCATATAGCATAGAAACATTTGACCTTCATGTTTATCTAAAACGTGCAAATATAAAATATTGGATTGAGATAATATCAAGGTGTATTCGTGAATCTGATTACCCAATGGAATGGTTATATGGAGCTTTATATTGGGATGAACACAATAAAAAGTATTATTGGAATCCTTTCTTATGCAAATGTATATATGGTGAAATGGAACTTGCTGATTCTATAGGTCTAATATTCGGAGAATTGCTTCCAGATGATTATAGAACTACTTTGAAACAATTACCATCTCCTTTCGAAAACAGAGGCTATGGGATCCCCGATAACGAAAGCCGTTTGTTTAATGATATTAAACAATGGCAACTTGAAGGTAATAATCATTTCCCGGCTCCAGAATTGTTTTATATAGATTCCCTTCCATCCCTTTCAAATCCTATCTGAATCATTGCGCAAATAATTATTTATACCAAAACTCAAAGCGTTCTGCAAACCGGGGTGGGGAACCTTACTGTTTCGCTTTTTCGACTGCCTATTAATTGCTACTTTCTGGCAACTGAGATAGGTTTGCTATTTCGAGTGAGGAGAGTGTTTGCAGTTGCTTAAAGTTATCAATTCCTTTATGTTTCTTGCTCAACCTTGATTTTGCATATTTTTATCGTTTCAGCACAAAAATAGTATTATTTGTCTTGCCATTGCTATTCAGTCCTTCATGCTTTTCTTTGAGCATTTCTTTGAACTTGTCACAAACTACTTCTTGTCCTATTTTGCATAAGACTTGCACACAATAATCCAACTCTTTTAAAAACTTGTTGTGTAACCGCTGTTTGTTGCCCCATGGGTCGTCACAACATTTCCAAATTTCACCTTTAATGGAAGTCAACAAACAAGAATAGAAATCCGCCAAAGTCACGACATTGATTACATTCAATGCCGTATCAAGGTTCAACACTTGTTTTATGGCTTGCTTCAACCGCTCGTCATGTATTAGGTCTTTTTCTATCTCTATAATCTCTTTGGGCGAGAGATTGAGTAGGTGCTTGCATGACGGACAATCATCTTCCGAGCGGGCAAGGACCCAATACGTTTTTACATTGTTCACGAAGTTACAAACTTCAACAAATGCTTGCTTTGGAATGTCATATTTAGATGAAATGACTTCATTACAGTTTTGAATAACCCATTTTATATATGAGAAACTGATGTCCAAACTTTCCTCAATCCATCTCTCCACTTCTCTACAAAAATCTCTTATGTTATCATTGACATTTTGAGACAATGGGGCGAAAGAATATTTCATCTGCATATCAATCAGTTTCGTGACTAATCCTTCCGCATTACCTTTAAATACAATAAAGTTCATCATGTTTTGTATGTTTTTGCAAAGATAACAATAAAAATTGAATACCACAATAGTCTGCTCCTCTCGCAAGTTAAGTTCCAAATTTTCATACCTTTTTCACCATTGTTTCGCCCCTTTCTTCTACATTTGTAATGCGGAAGTGGAGAACATGAGCATTTGTAATGCGAAAACGAGCAATTGCTGCTGCGTGATTAATGGGAAATTCGTGGTTCATTTACGGCAATTCGTGTTTGTTGTGTTTAGCATTCCAGCTCCTCCCTTTTCATTTTCAGTTTTTCCAACTCCTTTTTCACCATCGTTTCAACAAACTCTTTACCCCATTCCTTACCGTTGTCATCGATATAGGGCTAAGGCGTAATCTGTTTTTTCCAATAGGCTATCGCAAGGTCTGCTGATTCCTTTAGTTCGTTTTCTGAAATAAGCATAGTTCCTCCACCAATGTTGTTACCCCACCAAATGAGAAGTTTAAGAGCGGAGTTTGAGCAACGCGCCATCGTTGCTTCGTAAGTCAATAATTCAAGTTCTCGTGCCATATATACTTTTTTTTTGCAAAAGTACCCACAAGTGACTTTTGGTACTAGCTAATACCAAATATTCAAATAATATACAGTAAATCATGGAATTAAGACTGGTACTTGCGAGTACCATCACCCCGTCTTTTCACCTCCACTCTCCTTTCAGTTTCTCCCAATCCTTTTTCACCTTTAATTTGGGGTCGTTGTCGTAACATGGTTTTAAGTTTTTGAACTAAAAAGTGCCATTATTGGCATTTTTTAGTCATAAACAGTTGGCCGATTGATATTATTTATTACTTTTGCATTACCAATAATTGCCAATAATGGCATAATTTAGGAATGAGATGGTGGAAATTAAAAGAGACAGATATCTTCAACAGCTGATAGAAAGCCGTCAGAACGGTCTCGTCAAAGTGGTTACGGGAATCCGCAGGTGTGGCAAATCGTATCTCTTGGCTATCTGTTGGAATCATTTCTTGTCAACAAGGCCATTCGCTATGATATCAAAGGCAAAAAGTATATCAACACGCTTTCAAAGTATTATTTCTCTGACATAGGTTTGAGAAATGCCATTCTCAATATGCGCCAACAAGAGGAATCGCATATCATGGAGAATATCATTTACAACGAACTGATTACCCGGGGCTACAATGTGGATGTCGGGATGGTAGAGATAAAAAAGCAGGACAAGGATGGGAAATGGATTCGTGTCCAGCTTGAAGTTGATTTTATTGCCAACCTCGGAAGCAAAAAGTATTATGTGCAATCGGCTTTGTCAATCCCTGATAGAGAAAAGGAAATACAAGAATCCCGTTCGCTAACAAACATCAATGATTCATTCAAGAAGGTTATTGTTGTCAAAGAGCACATCATGCCGCGCAGAAACGAAGATGGGATACTCACTATTGGGCTGTTCGATTTTCTCCTCAAGGAGGATAGTTTAGACATGTAACGGACCTACCGACCCTCTCCTCAATACACTGGAACGAGATGGGCAAAGTCGTTTTGAACAACCCTTGATGGTATTTGCCCCATGCCAAGAAGGGATTGGTGAACAGCTCGGAATAGACACTTACCACGCCGTCAATCTCGCATTCTGCCAAGGCAGAGGTGTCGATAGCCATATAGTTGTCACCAAGAAGGTGGTCTTCGTTTGTTTCGTTGACCTGGCGCGTCAAGCGCAAATAATCTTCGTTGAACTGGCGAAGGTCCGCTGAAAACGGGATGTCACAAAGGCGGGCATCGCCGCTCATGGTCTTCACGACGGTCATCACTGCCAGACGGTCGTACAGCCATAAGTGCGCTCCTGCAGGAAGTGTATAGAACTCCTGAATGCCGCTGGCCGCTTGACCGATACACCAGCACATCAGCATGTTCGTCTTCATCCCGTTTCGTTTGGCAAACTTGACCAGCCTGCTGACATCAAAGGTTTTGACTATCGTCACTTTCGGCATGCCAGCCGTTTTCCACAGCTCAAACGCCCGTCCGCGCGGTGATTCTTTAGGATCAATTTCTTTCTTCATTGCTGTTGTTTTGCCGCAAAGGTACAAAAAATCCGCAACCCAAACCTTCGCTTGAATTGCGGATTGTTTTGTTGGCAGTTCCAATGTTCTACCGCTTGATGTAGTTATTTTTTAGCGGCAAACACCAGCTTAAAGCGGCTCTCATCATCTTGGGTAGTAGCTTTGAAGCTGTAGCTCGGAGCTTGCAGCAGGTCAATGTCAGCGCCTGTCATACAATCAATAAGGTGCAGATAGTCCATCTCTATGCCTTCAAGGTTGAAGCTGAGGATGTATTCGTTGTCCTCCTTGGCCTTGAAGTTCAGTGGCATTTCGCCTTGCTTGTCGCTATAAGCGATGGCGTAGTCATCGTTGCCTTGAGAGATGTAAATCTCGGCATTGTCGCCATAACGGAACTTGGGCAGTGCAGCGTTTTCGTTGAAACTCACAATGGCTTTGTCGATGGTTAAGGTCCCTGAGCTTGTCGAAGGGCCGACCTTAGCTGACGGCGTTTCGACAGGCTCAACGACCTGACTTAACGTAATCTGAATGCTACCTTGGTTGGCATTCTGTTGCTGAGTGCCCTTGGTAAGGGTCACTGTTCCGGCTTCATTGGCCTTGATGACGATGCCCGTGCAAGGAGCAATGGGGTAAGCGGCATAGTTTTCAACCGCTTCAACGGCTGTTCCTTCAGCGTTCATCTTGTAGAATGAACGGTCAGCATAGACATTGCAAACAAACGGATTGCCTATAAGGTTCCAACCAGCGGAAACGCTCACTTCATTGCTGCCGTTAGCTTCGCTGTAGGGTTTGAGTTCGCCTGAGAACCTAAGTGAAACTGTTCTTTTGTTCGCGTATAAATACCCGGTACCATTTTCCAAGACAAAATCTTCATCGTCGACTTTGGCATTTTCCCATCTGGTACCTTTGAGTCGATACAAGTCAAAATTAATTCCAATTAAATGACTGATAACCTCCGGATCGATGCCGTTTTCAGCCACAATCGGGGAAGCAATGAAATGCCAACCATTGTTGTCGCTTAACCAAGAATTTCCCACGCCCGTGATTTCCTTCTTCACCGTGGCTGTGAGTCCTGCATTGCCGTGGACGAGTTGACCGCCGTCTTCAATGGTGAGGGTGTACCCGTTGTCGACCAAAACCGCACCTGCCACAGCCACGCAACCGCTTGGAATGGTTGCATTGGCTCGGATGACGACGTTGTTGCTGGCGGTAGGTAATCCTCCTTCTTTCCAGTTGTCTGGATTGTTCCAGTTGCCTGCTATGATGAAATAGAAAGGTTTGGAAGGAGCGTAATATTGTCCCTCATAATAAATGCCATTTTCATAGAAAGAAGCAAAAAGATTGTCTTCAAGATGTTCGCCAATGTCTGATGGCATTAAGGCATAGGTGTAGGCTTGGAAGCCTTGTTCCGCACCAAGAGGGTTAACATAAAAGACCTTATCGCAGCTTATTCCACCACGGGCGATAGTGCTGTTATTTGTATCGTCCAGGGCCAAATCAATAAGGAAAGGCATAAAGAGACATTCCTTGACATAAAGGGTGTATCCTGCGGCAACTTCACCTACGAAACCGCCTACGGCTTTGGCATTCGGGCCCACGAATTGCCCCTTGAAGATACAGCGCAAAATCCCAGTGCCTTCGCCGCCACATTCAACGGCCTCCCCCACGAAACCGCCGTAGTAACCAAAGCCGTCATAGATGTTACCAATCGTCGAATGGATGCTGACGCTGTTGACACAATCTTTAATGCTCCAAGCACCATTGGCTTGCGCTACCAAGCCGCCAGCGTATTGATCATGGATATAAATGCTGCCGGCGATGTTCAGTTTCTCGATGGTTGCGCCGTCGATGTAGCGGAATGGGGCACAATAATCATAATTAAAGGGTTCCTCTTCTGTGCCGTAATTGAAGGTGAGGGTCTTTTGTTCCGCGCTCGAGAAGGTGCCTGTAAACGGGTGTTCGCTTGTGCCCACCATTGTCGAAACGGTGATGTCGGCAGTGAGGCTGACATACTTGCCACTGTAGGTGTTGCCTTGATTGACCGTATTGGCAAATACTTCCCAGTCTTGGGTGGATGCGATAATGAAAGGATCTTCAGCGGTGCCACTACCGGGAAGACGAACCACGGTGAATGCATGCGTCTTGGAGCCAAAACAGTTGCCGCCTTCCACGGAACTGATAATTAAGGTGTAGTTGCCAGATGCTGTCAGTTCTTCAACAATGTTGTTCTCAGCATCATAGATGGTTAGCGTGTAGTCGGTTTCCAGATTCAAAGTGTGGCCGTAGGCATCCTTTAAGGTGGGGTTGACGCTGATGGCATTGCCATCGCCGTAATAGGTGCTTTCAAGGTTAGTGATGGTTATCGCGCTGTAATACATCTCGCCATCAATCGGGGTGTGCTTGCGGTAGATTTCGTTCTCGCTGGTTTGAGTCGAGCAAGGTTGGCCTTGGACGGTACCTAAAGCGGTGGTGTAGAAAGCCATATCCCCCCTATACAGGTCAAAACCGCCTTTCGTAACAAAGGTACAGCTCCCGTCTTCGCCCACGGTAATGTTTGTAGGCACAAAGAAGCTATCATTAACCTGTACATGGCCGTAAGCCATACCTCTGCAGTCGCCGATGCCGACAAAACCACCCACCTTCGTTGTGTTTGGGCCAAGCAAACTGCCGTTGAAAACACAGCCGATGATTTGGCTGGTTTGCTGTGTACAATCAACGTATCCCATAAAGCCGCCATGGCAGCCTTGTCCTGCGTAAGTCGAATGAATGTTGATGCTGCTGAGGCAGTCTTGAATGATATTGTTCTGGCTCTCGGCGACAAAGCCGGCAGCGTATCTTCTGGCGGTGTAGATGTCGCCCACCACGGTAAGGTTGGTGATGATCGCGTTCTTGGCACTATGGAAGGGAGCGCAGTAGTCCTCATTGAAAGGCTCGCTTTCGGTACCACAGTTGAAAGTCAGCGTGTGACCGTCGCCATTGAAGTTGCCCGCAAAAAACCTGTTGAAATGGTAATCATTGCTGGTACCCACCATCGTGGTGACGCTGATGTCGGCGCCAAGTTTGAGGTATTGCCCGCTGAAATTCCGTTCTTGCGCCACTTCACGGGCAATTGTATTCCATTGCTCCTCAGTGGTGATGATGTAGGGATTTTCGGCAGTGCCCTCGCCGGTGAAGCCTATGTCTTCAGTCGTTACGTTGATAATATATTCAGTAGCAGTGCTGGCATCGACAGTGTAGGAATAACTGCCTGAAGTAGTGCCAACCGAGGTGCCATTCACTGATACTCCATTCACTACCTCTGAAAGGTCTTCACAGTACACGTTGAAATTCACCGTTGCGCCGTTAGGGGCATAGAAAGCGTCGTTGTAGGCTACGCCCGTGCCACTGAAGTCGATTTTCACCTTTGGCGACACCGTAACTTGTTTCTTGAAAATATAGGCCCGCACGTCTTTTTGGTTAATATCGGGCAAATTGTTGTTGCAGAAATAGGTGTTCGTGACTTCCGCACCGACACAAGGTGGTGTAACATCATATCTAAGTAGATAGTTTCCAATGATATACCCTGTAAAACCATCACTACCAGTGACAGCGTTGCCCAAGTACAAACAGTTCTTTATTTCTGGTGGATACGGAGTAGATCCACTTATCAAATGATCGTATGATGCATCTTGCACTTCTCCGATAAGGCCACCCGCATTTCCGCTTCCGCTCACCTGAGCATAACAAACCACATTGGTCAGAAAGGACCAATAAGTCATCCGACCCACAATGCCTCCGGTGAAATCGCCGCCTATGATGATGCTGTTTTTCAAAACAAGGTCGTTGATTTTAGCTTTATTAAGACCGACACCATAATGTTCGTCCCAGTACTTTCCTTCCGCATGGCCGAACAGTCCGTTATAGGCTTGGTCGCCGCGGTTCACATAGACATCGCTGATTTGGTGTCCGTTACCATTGAAGGTGGACCCGAAAGGATGGGTCGCGTCGCCTATCGGAACCCAATAGTGTGCGCTGAGGTCGAGGTCGGCAGCAAGGTTGATGACACCATCTTGGTCGAAACTTTGTTCGCCGCTGTTGAGCAGGTAAGCCAAGCGGGCCAATTCCGCCTCGTTTTGGATGTTGATGGTGTTGCCCTCGTAGCTACTGAACGACTCGGCATAGTTGCCCGGATCAGTCCAGCTGTCAGTTGGGGCCATATTCTCAGAAGTAAAAGTGACATTGAGTGAGGTGCCATACTTGCTCTGAAATGCGGCAAGTCGGGTGGGGAAGACGTGCATCTTTGTGGTGCGAGGGAAAGGGTATGATGTAGTGCCTTCTCCAGTGATGAAGTCCAAATTGGAACCTCCCCACAAGATGTCTTCGGCCTTTGCATAGCAATACACGTCATACAATTGTTCGCAGTAATGGAAAGCCCCTGCCTCGATATAAGTGACGGTGCTGGGAATGTCGATGATACTCATAGTGCTGTTTCGGAAAGCATCTGTCTTAATCACCCGCAAACTTTGTGGCAGCGTGACGCTGTTGATGTTAAATTGGATGAACGCCCACTTTCCGATTTCCTTCACACCTTCTTCGATGACAAGGGTGTGGATGTCCGTTACATATTCATGCCAAGGTGCAGGGGCATCAGAAGTGTAATCAGCCATAACGCCGTCTTGTCCTTCACCTACACTGACGGTGAGGGCGTAGAAATTGTGGTCGTCCATAGTAAGCGTACAAGTTGTGCCGCCACTTGTCCATGTTTCGTGCCACCCATTTTGTGCCCAAGAAAACTTTCCCATCACCAACAAGGCAAAGAGAAGAAAAAATAAACCAGTTCTTTTCATTGTGTATAAATTTTATAAAAAATAAATCTAAATCAAAATCTATTTGAGCGGCAAAAGTACAAAAAAAACAACTCCAAACCGTGTGTTGATAAGGTTTTTTGGGGTATTATCAACCAACAAATCCGCACCCCAAGCCTTCGCCCGAATTGCGGATTTTTCGTTGAACCTTGCCCTATTATTTCAATGTGCCATATTGTTCGTCGGTGACAGGCTCCAGCCACTCGTTGCTGTTGCCAGGTTGGGCATTAGCGTGATAGGTGAGGTGCTGCATCCAGCTGTCTTTGGTGGCACCATGCCAATGCTTCACGCCCTCGGGAACGGCGATGACGGTGCCAGGAACCAACGGAACGGCTTCCCTACCCCACTCCTGATACCAACCGCGACCGCTCACGCAAATCAACATCTGAACTGCACCGTGGTGAACGTGCCAGTTGTTGCGGCAGCCAGGCTCGAAGCTGACATTGCAGAGGCCAGTTGCGGGATCAAGGACGGCGAGGTAGCTATTGCCTATGAAATATTGGGCGTATGCAGTGTTGGGTTCGCCAATGGGCCAGGGCGACTGTGCACACACCACATCGTTCTTGCCGTCGACAGCGGCAGCGATGGCAGCCTCACAACGCAAGGCCTCGGCCTGCAATCCTTTGGCTTTCAAAGCCACTGGGATGCTGCGCAACTGCTCCTCGGTGACACCCATGTTCAAGGCACCACGCACATGTGCCTGCAACTGCGGCATTACGTTCTCCAAGCCACTCAACGCACTCACGGTGATGAGCTCGCGGTCGGCGTGGGTGAGGTTGTCGCGAGCAAAGATGTCGCCGAAGAGATGCGCTTTCAGATAGTAGTCCTCGGCAGGGCAGAAGTCATAGTTGAAAGGGCGACCGCTCAACTTGGTCTGCACCTCGGTGCCTTGTTTCAAGGCATCGTAGCTAGCGGGCAGGGGAGAGGCGTCCATACCTTCTTCAGTGGTTTTGCCTTCGCTTTGGCGTTGCTCCAACACCTTCTGCAAAGTGCCAAGGGCATTCAAAGAACGTGGGAATCCTGTGTAGGCATAGAGTTGCGATAGGGCTTCCTTGATTTGGCTGACCGTCAGGCCGGCATCCAAGCCGCCGTTGATGGCCTCGGCCAAGGCGGTATAGTCGGCTTTGGCCTCGTTGCAGGCGATGGCCGACATGAAGGCCGCCTGCTCGGTAGTAAAGGTGAGTGTGTTCATTTCTTTTGCGTTTTCTTTAGTGGATTGCGTTCCACAGGCGGCCATTGTCAATGCGATGGCGAATATCATCATTTTCTTTTTCATCGTTATTACAAGTTATGTTTGTTCAACCAATCAGCCACTATGTCGGCAATCTCGACATTGTTCATCTCTTGGAACATAAAGTGGCTGTTGCCTTTGATGCCCATGTCGGGAAGATGGATGACAGTGGCATCACCTCCGTTTTGATTATATTGTTCGGCAAAGTCGCGGCATTGGTTCAGCACCATCTGCCAAAAACCTGTCGATTGGATGTCCTCGGGACCATTCATGATGTTGTCGCCGAAGAGGAAGAGCATCGGCACCTTGGCCTCAACAAACTTCTGGTATTCAGGCGAACCTACCATGGGTGCAAAACCCGGCTCTATGGCCACGATGGCAGCGATGTTCTCCGTATCGGTCTGCCAACCTACGCGACCACCCTGCGAGTGGGTGATATAGACGGCTTTCTTGCCGGTCATCTTCTGCACATCTGACAACACAGCACTCAACGCCTGACCGAAAAGCGGCTCGTCGTAATTGCCCGTGTTGGGTGTCATCTGGCAGAAGAACTGTGTCTGCGCCTTGTCGCCAGCGGGGAACTGCGATCCCTCGTAGCGTTCGGGAGCCACGCGACCGATGCGGAAGTGGGTGTACCAAGCTTGTTCGCCTACCTTGAACTTGCCGTCCTCCACGTCGCCGGGGTCGGTGACGATCATCTCGGTGGCGGCAGCGGCACCACGACGCGGCTGGTCGACGAGGAATACGGAGTAACCCTTCTTCAGGAATAGGTCGCTCCAACCCTCACGTCCGTCGGGAGTGGCCTGCCAGCCCGTGCGCGTCTGCCCGTAGCCGTGCAAAAACACGACCGGGATGCCGTTGCCCGAGGCGGGAATCTGGTAGAAGGTGTTGGCATGGTCCACATGTGTGGTGGTGCCTTTGCGCGATTGGTCCATCCAGTTTTGTGTGGCATCGTAATTGCCTGGGATAGGGTCGGTGACGCGCCCGCCCGACGAGAATACGCCTTGCTTCTCAATCACGAGGCCTGTCTGCATGGGCTCGTCTTTCTGGTTGCAGCAGGCGGAGAAAGCGAGAGCAGCTACTGCTATAACTGCGATTTTTATAAGTCTTTTCATGGTACTCATACTAGTGTTTTTTTCATAGATCCAATGTTTTGATATTTGCTGCAAATATACAAAGTTAGCGTTAGAAACCGATTTCTTTTAGCCACTTGTCGATTTGTCCGAACTTCTTGTCCATGCCGACACCGTTCATCTCTTTGGTGACGACACAGATGCCGTCGCGGTGGTCGCTCTTGGGCGTGGCCTTGACGATGTCTTTGAGGGTCTCATATTCGGCGGTGTAGGCCGTGCAGAACGGGATGACGGTCTTGCCGCTGAAGTCATATTGCTCCAGGAAGGTGAAGACGGGCATCGGAGCCGTGTACCACCAGCAGGGGACGCAGACGAGCACCACGTCATATTGAGCCATGTCGCTCACCGTGCCTTTGATGGCGGGATGTGTGTTGGCATCTTTCTCGGCCTTGGCTTCGTTGGCGCACTCGTCGTAGTCGGTGGGGTAGTCGGCCTCACGGATGATTTCAAACTGGTCGGCGTTGAGTTTCTGCGCGATGTAGTCGGCAGCCGCCTTGGTGTTGCCGCTCCAAGAGAAGTAGGCCACCAGCACTTTCTTGTTGTTCAAACTGTTCATGTTTTCTCCTTTCTTTTGTGCGCAGGCCGTGGTGCCGAAAAGGCTCATGATGGCCAATGTCGCGATGATAAGTGTTTTTTTCATAGTCATTAGTTTATCCGTAGTTTTCAATCAGATACTTCACAAAGTTCATGTCATTGAAATTGACGGTGCCGGTATCGTGCTGGTTCATTGTTGCAATTTGGGCCATGTCATCGTCGGTGAGGGCAAAGTCGAAGATGTCGAGGTTTTGCTGCATGCGCTCCTTGTGGGTGGACTTGGGGATGGCCACGATGCCGCGTTGCGTGAGCCAGCGGAGGGCTACCTGCGAGGCGGTCTTGCCGTACTTTGCACCAATGCCGGCCAGTAGGTCGCTCTTGATGATGCCGTCCACACCTTGTCCGCCCAGCGGTCCCCATGCCATCATCTTGGTGCCGAACTCGTTGAGCGTATGCTCGATTTCGCGTTGCTGAATCATCGCGTTGCATTGCAGCTGGTTCACCATCGGCTTCATATCCACATAGTGGGCGAAGTCGAAGAAACGGGCTTGTTGGAAGTTGCTCACGCCGATGGCGCGCACTTTGCCGTCACGGTAGGCGTCCTCCATCGCCCGCCAGGTGCCGAACACATCGCCATAGGCTTGGTGGATGAGCAATAGGTCGATGTAGTCGGTCTTCAGCTTGTGCAGGCTCTCGTCGATGCTGCGGGCGGCCTTCTCTTCGCCGTTGTTGCTGATCCATACCTTGGTGACAAGGAACAGGTCCTCGCGCTTGATGCCCGACTTGGCGACGGCCTCGCCCACGCCTTCCTCGTTGAAATAGGCTTGTGCGGTATCAATTAAGCGATAGCCCACACTCAATGCATCGCTCACGCAACGCTCCGCCTCTTGTGGAGGCACTTGGAACACGCCGTAGCCCAAAATCGGCATCTCAACGCCGTTGTATAGTCTGATGTTTTGCATAGTTTTGATGTTTTATGATTTCTAACTGTTTGACAATGCAAAACTACAACCATAATTCATCATGGCTGTTATGGATTTTTCGGGAAAAGTTTCACATTTTGCGGTTTTGCTTCACTTTGCAAGCAATGACTACTCCCTGAACGAACTCGGCGAAGCCCCGAGATTGTTCTGGACGTAGCGCGAGAAGTGGCTGAGGGAGGCGAAGTTGAAGCGGTCGGCGATGTCGGTGAGCGTGAGACTGCGGTCTTTGAGCAGGTGCGAGAGTTCCATGGCGGCGTAGCGGTTGATCCAGTAGTTGGCCGACTGGCCGCTGACGCGCTTACAGATTTCTGAGAGGTACTTGGGTGTAACGCACAACTCGCTGGCGTACCATGCCACATCGCGATGCTCGCGGTAGTCGCTACGCTCCAGCATCGCCACAAAACGGTCCATTACTGAAGCAGTCTGCGCCGACAGATCCGCCTCACCGTAGATGCGCGAGTGGAACTCGAAGAAGTCGATGAAAAGCGTCTGAAGCACGGCAATCATCTCGTCGCCGTGAAAATACTTGTGCGGATGCCTCATGCGACGGAACACCTCATCGAAGTCGCGTTCGCATAGCTGTTGCTCCTCCTCGTTGAGATGCATGATGGGGTCGATGTAGAGCGACATGCCGCCACGTGTGCCGTAGTTGGAATGTGTGGCGCAGACGTTGATGAAGTCAAAATCCACATAGACGACATTCACACGAAAGTCCACTGATGGCTTCATTCGTGTCACCTGCCGATTGGCCACCACAATCATGCAGTCGCCCTTCCGGAAGTGAAGCTGGCTGCCGCCGTACCACACCTCGCACTCGCCCGCCGAGCAGAAGGCATGGGTGATATAGCTTTCCATACCCGCCTCCGCGATGCGATTGAGACTATCGTCGATGATGATATTTCGCTCGTTGAGTTCCACGATGCAAAGTTATAAAAAATCCGCAATCCAAACCTTTCGCCTGAATTGCGGATTTCATCATTTCATTTCGTCTCTTATCTGATCATTCTAATCACCTTGGCAGGAACGCCGCCCACAATGGTGTTGTCGGGGACATCCTTTCCCACCACGGCGCCGGCGGCCACGATGGCGTTCTCTCCAATGGTGACACCCGCCAATATCGTAGCGTTGGCACCAATCCAAGCGTTCTTCTTGATGATGATGGGCTTGGTAAGCAAGGAATGTCTTGTTTCTGGATCTTCGGGATGGTATTCTGAAGCCAAAACCACATGAGGCGCAATGAAGACACCTTCCTCAATCGTGATGCCACCAAGTGCCAGGAAGGTGCAGCCGAAGTTGACGAAACTGCCCTTGCCGAAGGTGGTCTTCTTGCCATAGTTGATGTTGAACGGTGGAAACACACGCACGGTGTCGTCGATATCGGAGCCTGTGATTTGTCGCAGGTACGTGCGCACCTCGGCCTCGGTGTGGTAGCCGGTGTTCATCTCGGCAACCAGTTTCATGCAACGCTGCACATCGGCATAAAGTTCATCGCTACCGACGTAGGTCTTTCCTGTGGGTTGTTCGTTCATTTTGTATTATTTCAGGTTTTTGGTGAAAAACTCCGCCAACGTATCCCAAGGAATGTAATTGCCCTCGCCACCGTCGTAAAGGTCGCAGTGGGTGGCACCTGGGATGATGAGCAGTTGCTTGTTTTCGGGGTTGGGATTGGGTTTGCCAATGAAGTTGTAGCCTTCTGCCTGGCCTTCAACCATGTATTGGTAAGCGGCCTCGCCGAAATAGCGCGAGTGGGCTTCCGCGCCGTGCATCACGAGGACGGCAGAGCGGATCTCGTTGATGTAATAGAGGAAACGGCTGCTGGCGTAGGCCTGTGTTCCGATGACGCGCCAGCCGTCGTTCGAGTTGCCAGAGCGAGCATGATAACCGCGTGAGGTCTTGTAATAAGCATGGTAATCCTTCACAAACTGCGGAGCCTCATCGGGCAGCGGGTCGATGACACCGCCTGCCATTGCCGTTGGGTCGGAGAGGCGTTGCTTGCCCATGGCCTCGCGGGCATCGTGGCGCGACTCTTCCTTGTCTTCGCTGTCGAAGTAGCCATTTCCGCTGATACGGGTCATGTCGTACATCGTGCTGGCCACGGTAGCCTTGATGCGGGTGTCGGCGGCGGCAGCGTTGAGGGCGATGCCACCCCAGCCACAAATGCCGATGATGCCGACGCGTTCGGCATCTACGTTGTCCAGTTTCGACAGGAAATCAACAGCCGCCATGAAGTCTTCGGTGTTGATGTCGGGCGAGGCTGTACGGCGAGGCTCACCACTGCTTTCGCCAGTATAGGACGGGTCGAAGGCCAGTGACACGAAGCCGCGCTCTGCCATCCGCATGGCATAGAGACCGCTCGACTGCTCCTTGACGGCACCAAAAGGCCCGCTCACGGCAATAGCCGCCAGTTTGCCTTCGGCATCCTTCGGCGTATAAAGGTCAGCGGCCAATGTCAGACCGTATTGAGTTTCGAATGTCACCTTGCGGTGATTCACTTTGTCGCTCAGCGGGAACACCTTGTCCCACTCCTGCGTGAGGTTCAGTTCTTGTTTCATTTCTTCTTTTTTAGTTTCTGTTGCTTCTGTTGTTTGCGGTTGATTGTTGCAGGCGGTCATAAGTGCTACCACAGCTGCGTAGATGAGAATCTTTTTCATAATAAGTAACTTTTCAATATTTATATTGGCTGTAAGCAGTCAGCCGTCAGCTATCAGCTTGCTAGCATCAAGGCTGACAGCTGATTGCTGATAGCTGACAGCCGAACTTGTGACTTTTTAGTAAACCATGCACATTTAATTATCAATAGTTATTCTCTTTTTCCCATTTTGAATCACAATGCCTTTATAGCCTTTGGGTGCAATCTGCCCAGTGATGGTATAGGTTGTTCCTTCGCTGTTTTCGTCAGGTGATAGTTCTTGGATCCCTGTATAGATGGGCTGCAATGAAAGCGTAATAGTCACTTCTCCTTCACCTGCCTTGACGAAACGACGCACCTCGTCAGCCGATAGGTTGTCGAGTTTGCCGATGCGGGTGTACGACCACGAGTTGCTTCCATAGAAAATGCAAATGTTGTCGCCGTTGTATAAGACAAGATCGCCCGCAGAAGTGGTGATTTGGTGGTTGTCGGTCGGGAACGACTGCCCAATATACCCCACTTTCTCGAAGTTACCGTAGTCGTGAGCAATGTAAACGATGTTTTCGGTTTGCAGGGCAGCCACCAACGCTCGTGTTCCGACATTATCTTCCATTGTGACGGTATGTGTCTCCTCTCCGATAGTGATATACATGGTCTCTTCCATTGTCTGTGCAAAAGTCTCGCTGTTTTTAGAGCAACCCGTAATCAGTAGAGCTACAAATAACCAAAGCATCTTTTTCATTTGACCTAGTTTTAATTTCGTTTGCAAAAGTACACTTGTTACTTGAAAGAGGTATTACACAAATCGGCTGAATCTATACCAATTTCGCAGAAAATATATTATTATCATGTAAAAAAGTACCATTTTTATCTCATTATTCATATTCTTTGTACCTTTGCATCGCAATGAAGAAGATTCTGAAAATAGATAGTCCCAACGATTTTGCCCGATTTGTGGAGGCTCCTGTGTTGCATCCGCTGATCAGCATCATCCACTTCGATGAATTGGCTCCCTTTCGCCATAGCCTGAACAACTATGGTGTCTATGGACTCTTTATCCAACGCCAGTTTCCCAAAGATCTCTCGTATGGCATGAAGACCCTTCAGGCGAGCGATGCCTCGATTATTGCCGTCGAGCCTGGACAGATTGGCGGTTTGGAGGACAACGGGGAGCGCATTTCGCTGAGTGGATGGGTGCTCTTATGGTCGCCCGAACTGCTACGCGGCTCAGAACTGGAACGCCAAATAGAACGCTACCATTATTTCTCTTATTTCTTCACCGGCTCGCTGCGGATGGAGCCTGATGAATGGCTCAGCATCACGCAACTGCTCTCTCAGATGCGACAAGAGTTGATAACTCACGATGACTCGCCCTCGCTCAGAAGCATCTTGTTGGGCTATCTGCACCTGATACTGGAATACTGCAACCGAATCTATCAGCGGCAACTCTCTGAAGAAGATAATGGCGGTAGTGACCTCTTGAAGCGCTTTCACGACCTGCTGCAACAGTATTTCCGCGAGAATCGGCAGTCGTCACAAGGCCTGCCAACGATCGCCTATTGTGCCTCAGAGCTGGCTTATTCGCCACGTTATTTCGGCGATATTGTCCACAAGGCCACTGGCGGAACGGCCATCGGCTACATCCACAACTACATCATCAACCAGGCCAAGAGCCTGCTCATGAACGGTCACAACATCAGCGAGACCTCGCGCCTCCTGGGCTTCGATTTTCCCCATCATTTCACCCGCCTCTTCAAAAAGATGACAGGCCTCACGCCTAGTGAGTATTTGGGGAAATAAGACTTGAATTGAAAAATCCGCAAGCCAAGGCTTTGCCTGAATTGCAGATTCATTTTTGTAAATAATGCCCAATACTTCCAAAACCTCACAGGCATCAATAATGCCTTGGAAGAAGAAAGAACATAAAAAATGGCGACAAAAGTCATTGTCGCCATTAACTAGTGCTAAAGCATGTAAGCACTCATTTAAACCAGCCTTGATTTAAATGCTAATTCCCAATGGCTATCTTTCCATAAAAAGGATATGCCGTTTATCCATAAATAAGGCAATCCATCGGGTTCAATTCTACTAATATACTTAATTAAACTTTCCATACTTTTATTGGTATAGGAGTTATGCAAAGATAGAAAGTTTTGGGGGATTTTGCAAGCTTATAAGTGTTTTACTTGTTCCGAAATAAGTCTTTTCCAAAATTAGTTTTTCGAATAACCTACAATATTTACATCGTTCGCCACTCGGTCGGCATAGTCCAGGAATTCTAAATATGTGAAATCAAGTTTGTGGCTTTTCCCGTAAGAAGACCTATAAGTTACACTTGTTGAGTTTGGCGGCAATCGGAACATGAAACTATTCTCATTATCATTCCAATAGAAATACTCATTTGGTTTGATAAGCAATCCTATTGGTTTGTTAGTATCAGAACCGTCTTTCGTATACTTAACACTATATTTTACGAGATCTTTTCCTGTATCATTTTTGTATACACCTTCTCGATTGCGATAAACAGTATCATTACCAACAAATTCGCTCTTTGGTACTTTTATAGTTTCTCTTGAACTAACAAGGGTAACTGTCACAAAATGATTTTTTTTGTTTGATGGTCCAGTGCAGCCCACCGCAAAAAGCAGTGTTACGGCCATCAAGATGAGATTTTTTGCTTTCATGATGATTATTTGTCTTGAGATTTATTGAAAAGAAACGAAATAAATGCAACATGGAACTTATCTAAATTGCGGTTTGTATTACAAAAATTGAAAGATTAAACATTCTTTTATATGAGATTATCAAACATCCCTAACAATTCTACCGAGAAATATTTCCGTCGATGAGAAGTCAAATTTGTATACAATGTTAAATGGAACGACCTTGCTGCTGTTTTTTTCGTAAACAAAAGCTATTATTACATCTGCTGGTCCGCTATCTTTCTCACAATTTCGTCCAAAATATCTAACATATTCATAATCCCCATATACATAGGATTCTTTGGATAGGATTTCTGCATAGTAAGAGTAGTCTGTGCCAATCACAATTGTTATTAATTCCGCTGACTATTTGGTTCCATTTAATTGTAAATAGGTGACAATTGCATGATTTTCATTATCATCAAGAGATGTTTTATCTTCTGTATCATATAAGGACACAGAAAAACATTCATATTTTTCAAGAATCTTCCACGTTCCTTGTGCAAGTGAAACAGAATTAGCCATTACCAAAAACAATGTACTAAACAAAAGAAAACACTTTTTCATAATAATCAAATCTTATTTATTGCCTTAATATTTTCAGTTTCAATAGAATATTCGCTAGCTTCAAATGGATTCTGCCCATTCACGAATGCCAAGACTTTTATTTTTATGCTATTTGTATTAATAGTACGAGTCGCATTTTTAATCAGCAATTTCTCTTCTTCCTCTGATATGATTACTTTCAGAATAAATAACTCATCGTATTCTATTCCATTACGAATAATAGGTAACTTTAATTCTGCACCTAAACAATGCCCATGGACATTACACTCTAAAAAGATGTACTCTAAACTGAATTTTTCCATAACTTAATGAATTACACCAAAACAACAAATAATGTATTTATTTCGTTTATAGTTTTTCAGATTCTTTTTCTATTTCTACAAATTCTTCGTATGTAAGCTCTTCTTTGTTAATCCGTGAGAACAACTCGTTTGCTAATGACACTTTTTCAGCATCATAAGGTTTCATGTATCTTTGTGGGTTGACTTTTTCCTTTAATCTTTTCAATAGCTGATCATCAATGAGTGCTATTCCAAGTTCATTAACTGCTTGCGCTTGTAATGCCATCAGCTTCTCGTTGTCTAAATTTCCAGTCAATAATTGTTGATAAATCGCGTTGGCTTTCTCAACTTTATCTTTGTCATATTGCTTGATAAAGTTGGCTGGATTACACAGCCTTTTTAATTTGTCTTGCAATCCTTCGTTTGCGGTTTTCTCCTCTCGTTTGTATAAAACTGTCAAAGGTATTATTGCCCCAAGCATTAAAAGGGTTATTCCAATGCCAAACCACAACAAAAGTTTCTTTTTTTCTGATTTTTCAGGATGCCAAGGCTGTCGGTAAACCGAATATGTGATGGGCTGTGTTCTCCCTACAAATACTCGATAGTATCCATTGTACATATATGTATACTCCATCGGAGAAGTACGTTCTTCATAGTTCGAGTAATCTCCAAAAAGAGGTTTCCCCCAATGCCAATAGTCTGCTTGGTCATCTTTCTTAATCCAATAGTATTCATTAGCTGCTTCGCTCATCGCATTTCTTATTCTACTATAGCAGCCTCTTTCAAGCTTTCCATTATAAAACTGATCTGTAGAGTTGTCACTTAAAAAATTGGATTTAGGGTTTGATATGAAGAACTCAAAAGCTTCCTCAACGGCAGTTTCAACAGAAGGGATAAAGTCATAGTAATACGAACGTTCCTGCCGTTTCAAGCCTACCGCATACGGGAAAATCCATTCAATTGATATTTGTGGGCCACCAACTTTATCTAGCCATTCTAGCTTCTGGCTATATTCAACATTGTTTATTCTAACAAGATTCCATCCATCTTCGTGATATCCGTGCCATGCTCCGCTTTCATCATTTGAGATTCGGTATAATTTGAATAAATCGCCATAGTTGTCTTTCCAATCTGCATCAATGTCTATATCAATCATGGAGTTTCCTTCAATGTCAAATGATCTCGCCCTTGGTATTACGTCGTCTGATGATAGTTTTTTACTTGGACGTTCGGGAATATCCATTTGCTTATAAACGACATTTTTACCATGATAATCCACATCTACAAGATTCAATCTGTCTCCACCAAACATTTCTGATATGCTATTGAATATTTCTCGACGCAGTTTTTCATCTTTTGTTTTGATGTGTGCATTGATAATAAAGTACGCAGCAACTAGCAAGGCAATATATGCTGCAATAACAATGATAATACCTTTTTTCTTGTTGTTCATTTGTTTATCTATTTTTGGAAGTGATGGTTTATCTTTATGGTTTGCGAGTAATTTTAGAGCAAAAAAAGCGCGGAACATTTTCTTATCCACGCTCTGAGGCTCTGCAATGCCCGTAAAAGTTGATAAGTCCACGCCCGCGCTAACGCACGAGCGTTCGCAGACTTATTCGCAACTTTTACTCAATGGAATTTGCAGATTTCAGAGCAGTGCCGAATAAATAGCAAACGCTATGATTTATAATATGTTAATTTAACTACTTTTCTTTGCTTGTTTCGTTTTTATTGTTTTGATATTCAATTATTTATTCTCTTGTTGCAATCTATACAATTCCTTTTGTTGCTCTATCTCGCGGCGCAGTTCTTCCTCTGTGGGCACTGCAAAGCACAATCCCAATCGTGGGATTGTTGCCTTCCTTACCCCTTAACTCGTCAAACATTCGCACATACATATCCATTTGCCCCACATCTTGATGCCTTATCTTCCCTATCTTCAAGTCAATCAGCACATAGCATTTCAAAATGATGTTGTAAAACACAAGGTCGATGAAATAGTCTTGGGCTGCTGTCCGTATCAGTTGCTGTCTCCCCACAAAGGCAAAGCCTCGTCCCATTTCCATGATGAATTCCTGCAAATGGCTGATTATGGCACTCTCCAACTGTGATTCGCTATAACTGTCATCTTTTTTGAAGCCCAAAAACTCTGCAATTATCGGACTTTTGAGCAACTCCGCCTTCTCAATTTCCTCATTTGGTTTTTCCGATGGCAGTTGTGGCTGCTGGAAATGCCTTTCGTAGTATTGGGTTGCAATGTTCCTGTCCAACGTCCTAACACTCCACGCCTCTGTCGAAGCTGTCTCCAAATACCAACATATGGCGGTGTCGTTTCCCACACGTAATGACTTGAAAATATGTGTCCAAGTCAGATTTGGAAATCGCGATTTCCAAATCTCAATGTCAGGAACAACCAGATAAAAATGACGGAAAGCGCGCAAATACCTTCCGCTGAATCCTTTTCCGTATGTTCGGGTTAGTTCTTGAGATAGCATCTCTATCAATTGCATGCCGTAATCCGCGCGTTCTTTTCCGTTTTGCTCTTGCTCCACGATGCGTTGTCCTATGCGCCAATAGGTCTCAATCATCACGGCGTTCACGGCTCCGTAGGCCGCATTGCGCCCTTGCTCCACCAGCCGCTTGATGTCGCCGATGAAGGATTCCGTGTTACTATGTAAGGTTAGGTCTGACATATTGTTTTGAACCTCGCAAAGGTACAAAATATTTTGAAATCCAACTATCAATTTGCGAAATGGGCGGTTTCATAAATTTTTGGGAAATAACAGGTAGAGAGATGAAAAATCCGCAATCCAAGCCTTTGCCTGAATTACGGATGTGGAATGATAGAATGTCTCTTTGGAATGGCAATGACATCCTTTTTTGGCAGTCGTCTTTCTGCAACTAATATGTACTGGCTTGCGATGAGGTGAACCTCCACTGGCCGTCTTGTTTCTCAAGAGTAAAACGCAAACGTAATCTCCAAGTGCCGCGACTGCCACCAAATACTGCCGCTGTCACGCGACTTTTGCCTGTCAGCGTTGCGGTGTTGCCCTTTATGGCGATGTCCATCTCTTCATGCTCTGCTGAATAATAGTTGAGCGTGCCATCGGCAATAGCACGGATATATTCTGCTTTCGACTGCCGCATGCCGGTCATGTGGATGAGCACAAAATTGTCGGCATGGACACGGTTTAGGGTCACCGTGTCCTTAGCCACCATAGCCTCATACATTTCTCGGTAAAGGGCTTCTATTTGCTCTTTGTCCGTCTTTGCTTGCATGATTATTGTCGTCATTCCAAGAAACAGTATCGTAATAAGGCGGTTCATTAATGTGTAGCCTTGAGGTATTGTAAGTCTCCATACCAGTAGGATGCCGTACATCCACCGTCAATCAGAAAATCGGCACCGCTGATGAAACGCCCACGGCTTGACATCAGGAACTCTGCCAAATCTCCTACTTCATCAGGCGTTCCGGCTCGACGGGCGGGCATCCCCTCGATCATCTTCAGGTAGCCATCCTTGCGTGGACCATGAAGTTCGTCGTTGGCCAAGGGCGTGATGATGATGCCCGGGGAAATAGAGTTGATGGTAGCGCCTCGTCGTCCCCAACGGGTAGCCTCGTACATCACGCGAAGCACATTGCAACGCTTCGAGTATTGATAAGCTTTTAGCGTGTCGTTGATTTCCTTCAGGAATGGCAAATCCAACAGTTTGTCAACAGAAGTTGTGGCTAAGGCGTCGTTTTGTTCCTGTGGTAAGGCGGACAGACGATGACCGCTCTGTGAAGAGATAATCACACCTGAACCATCCTCGGCAATCACCTTTCCAAACTCCTCCAGCAGTACGCTTGTGCCATATAGGTCAACGCGAAGAATTTCTTCAACGGGAGCCTGCGAGGGTGACACGCCAGCGGCATTCACAACATTCGTTACAATACCCTTGCTGGTAGCGAACTCCACCAACTTCAGAATATCTTTCTTTGAACCAAGGTCACACTTGATGGTTGCGCACTCAAAGCCAGCATCCTCCAGAGTCTTTGCAGCTCGCTGAGCGTTCTCTATGGAAAAGTCAGCCAGCACAATGAGCTTACCAGCCGACACTCGGCGGATGATTGCTTGCCCGATGCTTCCAGCACCCACCAAAACGGAAACTTGTTTCTTCATTTGTCGATGCTTATAATAGTGTACTTGCGGCTGCCGAGGCCTATCTTCTCGGCATGCTCAACGGTGTGGATACCGTGACGGCTCTCGATACGCTCTTTCATTGCAGCTACATCGTTGTCGGCAGTTTGTTCTTGACCAAGGACGAGGTCGATGCAGGCCTGGTCGAGGGCCACAGGATCGGTGCTGGCCATGATGCCCATGTCTTGTAGTGCCACTGGAGTGGGATTGCCGTTGCAGTCGCAATCGATGCTCATGTTGTTCATGATATTGATATAGAGGACCTTGCCCTTGAAGTAGTCATGCACTGCAGCGGCAGCATTGGCCATGCATTCAAGGAACTTGTCCTGGTTTTCAGGCTGGATGTAGTCCCAAAGATGGGTGTAGTCCTCGCATTGGCCGTTGGTGTGGATATAGGTTTTACCGTTGCGCGAAGCCACGCCGATGCTGGCATTCTTCAGCACACCGCCGAAGCCGCCCATCTGGTGTCCCTTGAAGTGGGCGAGGTTGATCATGAAGTCATAGTTTTGGATGTTCTGTCCCACGATGTTGTAGCGCATATAGGTGGTGTCGCGCACCGGGATTTTGATTTCGCCTTCAGCATCCATGATGTCCACGCCGCCGATGGTGTTGAAGCCGTGTTCCTCGATGACCTTCAGATGGTCTTCGGTGAGCATGCGTTTGCCGGCGTAAGCGGTATTACATTCCACAATCTTGCCGTTCACCAACTGCACCAGGGGCCCAATCAAGTCGGCCTTCAAGTGGTTGTTGTTGCCAGCCTCGCCGGTGGAGATTTTCACGGCCACACGGCCTTCGGCTTCTACGCCAAGAGCCTTGTAGATGTTGATGAGTGCCTCAGGGCTAATTTCGCTAGTGAAATAGACTTTCGATGTGTTTTCCATGTTGGGTGTTGTTGGTTCGGTTTGTTCTTGCTGTTCGGTTGTTGGATTGCCTTTTTTGTTTTGGCAGCTTGTGTTGGTCATCACCAATGCCATAGCGGTGAGAACCAAAAGTCTTCTTACTTTCATGTTGTCAAGTGTTTAATGTGTTATTAAAGACCTTTCAACCATTTCTCAACCTTTGCCTTGCCTGTGCGGACTTCGTGCCCATAGATGCTGAACTCGCCTGTGACTTTGGCCTTCGGGAAAGCTTTCTTCACGTCGCTGGCGCAGGAGGCGAGGCCGCTGCCTTCATGGGTGGTGAAGGGGATGACCGTCTTGCCGTCGAGATTGATGTCCTTGAAGAGGGTGAACATCACCTGCGGATAGGTGCCCCACCACACAGGACCGCCGATGAAGACGGTGTCGTACTGGCTGAGGTCGGGGGCGGTGCCTTCGTATGGCGGAAGTTCGCCCTTGTTGGCCTCTTCCTTGGCCAATTCGATGAGGGGCATATAGGCCATGCCGTCGTACTTGTGGGTGACGATTTCAAACTGGTCGGCACCTTTGATTTCAGTGATGTAGTCGGCCACGATCTTGGTGTTGCCGACCTCGATGTTGCCCACGCTGTAGTTGTCGCCCGCATGGGAGAAGAAAATGACGATGGATTTGCTCATGGTGTTTTTATTTGATGATTTGACTTCTTGTTTGTTTTGTGCATTGCAGCCAGTGGCCATGATAAGGGCGAGGGCTGCGGTAATGATGGATTTGATTTTCATTGTTTGTCTGTTTATTATGTTTTTTTAGAATTTACCGAAATGTGTTCGCTTTTTGACGTTCATCTCCTGCTCGGTATGCGCTGGCTTCGATTCGGCAGGATGGCCCAACGCCACAACGCACAGCACTTCATAACGTGAGGGTATGCCGAGTATTTCTTTAATCTCGTTGCTGGCCGACAGCCGTTGTCCGTCGCGCAAGCGAATTTGGTTCCAGCAGGCTCCGATGCCTTTCTGTTCTGCAGCCAACAGAATATAACCCGCAGCCACAGATGCATCCTCCGCCCATAACTCGCCTTTACTGGTATCAGCAATGACAATGATGGCGGCAGCGGCATCATTCACTGACGGCGCACCAATGCGTTTGGCACTGGCTACAGCCTTAAGTGTTTTCGAGTCTTCCACCACAACGAATTCCACGGGATTCTGCCCATACGATGATGGTGCAAAGGCTCCTGCTTTCACGATGTACTCCAGCGTTTGGCGGTCAATTTTCTCGTCGGTATATCGGCGGATGGAGCGACGGCTTTCTATGACTTGCATAAGTGAGTCTGGCTCTTGTGTAACTGGTTTTGATTCGGCGTAAGTTGTAGTCCCCATAATTATTGCAATTGTGCATAAAAGCATATTCAACGTTTTCATTTTAAGTATAATTCTTAGTTGTCAATCTTTCTGAT
>CACXXW010000030.1 GCA_902771635.1 uncultured Bacteroidia bacterium
GATGGCTTGGGTGTCGAGACCTTTCACCTCGGCATAGGTATCCAATTCATTGAAATAGCTTACGCGAAGGGCAAGGTAGGTATTGGCAAAGAGCTTCACCGCCTCGGCTTCCTTCATCCCAATGAAAAGCGTGGGAACATCCTCTTTAATGGCTCCCTCTTGCAGCAAAGCGGCAAACTCATGGGCTTTGCCAGTGAGCCAATCAAGATTGGTAAGTGCCGCGATGGCTTCATTCTCTTTCTTATATTCTTCATCCATCATCTTCGGTATGCCCACAATGATACGGCTGGGATAGAGGTTGTCGTAGAGTGCCTTGCTCTCGCGCAGGAATTCGGGCGAAAAGAGCAGATTGAACTTCTTCAAGCCCTTGGCAGCATACTTCACATAAAGACTTCTCGTATAGCCCACGGGTATGGTGCTCTTGATGACCATCACGGCATCGGGGTTGACACTCAACACCAGGTCGATGACTTCCTCCACATGGCTCGTGTCGAAGAAGTTCTTCTGCGAGTCATAGTTGGTCGGTGCCGCGATAACGACAAATTCAGCATCCTTGTAGGCTGCTGCTCCGTCAAGAGTGGCAGTGAGGTCGAGCTCCTTCTCAGCAAGGTATTTCTCGATATACTCATCCTGGATGGGTGACTTCTTCTGGTTGATGAGGTCAATCTTTTCGGGAATAACATCCACTGCGGTGACGTGGTTGTGTTGTGCCAACAACGTGGCGATGGAAAGCCCGACATAGCCGGTGCCTGCTACTGCGATATTCATGGGTGTTGGTTTTATTACGGCTCCGCCTTGTCAGTCACAGATTGTGGTGGCAAGAGGCTGGCTTTGTGCGAGTTATAGATGGGGTTTAACTCGAGAGATATGGTAAGATTGGAATGCAAAGATAATGGTTTTTTTAACTGAGAGTTGAGGGGCGTATCAAACAGCCAAACGAGCCTCTTCTTTCCATTGGCCTGTTGGTTGTCAAGCCTCAGCCCTCCCCAATAGGTTATCAATGTAACCCCCAGCAATACAAGGGCAAACGCAGGCTTCCAGTTCATGTAAAGCAGATAGCTCATAAGAATCAGAAACACCTTCCTTGCTTGGTTGTACCTGGCGGGGATGAGCCAATACGGGGCAAAGATGAAGGGGAAGATGAGCCAGAAGTTAAACGAATTAAAAGGCATATTGCTATTATTATCCTATCAAAAATCTTCCTGTTTTGGTTTGCACTAACAACTTCCTTGAAAGCATGTGAAAGAATGCATGAAGACAATCAGCAGCGCCAAGATAGTACGCATTAGGGTTACTTCGTCGAGGCGGATTTTAGGCTTTGATGCCTTTGTTTCAGAAATGTTTTCAGTTTCTTTCATTTTTACTAGACAGTTGGAACGGAGAGTTTTGTTACTACATTAAAGGAAGATTATGGTTGGTAGGATGATGGAGACCTGGGAAAGGAGTTTTTGGGGAGCTTTTGTTATCATATTTAGATCTATCAATGTGTTTTTGAAGGCTTAAAGAACAAACACTGCTGTCGGCCTTTTATCTGGGGGACATACAAGCTATGTGGAAAATCCTCTTGCCCTGTACAGCTTTGGCTGCGCGGAAAGACCGGGAAGAACGCTAATGCATAACATCTTTTGTTTTTTTCAGCTATTGTATTATCTCTTCGAGACTGTGGAACGTAGGCTTTATGTTTTTAATAAAAGCCCTTACTTCTTCTTCCATACCATAATTGTAATATAAAGTATATCCTTCATTAGCGAAAAAAGGGTTAAAATCTTCGCATGGAATATAAATATCTAATGGTATTCTGAAAATAGGAAACTCTCTATTCCCTTGAGGGAATGGCCCGTTTCCATAGCCATCCAAGAAAGGTTGCAAGTATATAACGGCGATTTCTTTAAACTGTTTACCGTAGAGTCTTTTAAAACTATCGGCTTCCCAATCAGTGTACACATCAGCATTCTGGAAATGTACATCAGGATAATCCTGTCTTACAGCTTTTAAGACCACTTTATCAAAGTCATCTTCCGGATACTCTTTCTTTATATCACAAAAGAAACCTTGTGAGTTTTGCACTTTTTCAGACTTCCATTGATAATCGGCCGATACACTGCGTGTATAAACCAAATCAGCCCATACATAACGACTACCAAACTGTTTTTCGATACGAATGGTTTTCACTATTCGCCAACTTTCAAAATCAAGAAATTTAAAACCATCGGTTTCCATAATAGATAATACTAAGTTTACTTACTCTTATTTGTATCTCTTTGCTAAGATAATGGGAATTTGTTACCAAATATCTCTCTCCATTGATTGTGCGCACTCCAATCGTGATTGTTCTCCTGGTAGTTTATTGCTTCCAATGATTTATTATATGCCATCTTGGCCTTATATTGAAAATAACAATTATCATAATAATACCGACCACTTCCAACCATCACCCAACTTGACTGCGCAAGTGGAATATCTGTCAAATACAAGAAATAATCACGCATCATATAATCATGGTAAAGATATGACTTGTTTCTATACTCCCAATCGGAAAGAAAACGATAGGCGAAAAGATCGAGAAGACAACTTTTCAATGTTACCCCATTATTGTATTTCCAAGCTCTTGCCATTCGGCATAAAGGATACAAGTTATAATTACATTGAACATTCATGTCACGGAAAGCATTAATCTCGGCTTTCGGATATGTTTGTTTCCAACTACCACCATTGTTACTGTCAGGAAAATCGTATGAGCCATTATACTTATCAAAGCATGGCAATATCTCGAAAGTGGTACCATCAGAAAAAGTCACTTGAACTATTTGTCCGTCACCTTTAATCACAGTGTTTGGATAAGTGCCAAGCAAAGAACTACGTACTGCTTGCAAAAGAGCCGATTGACCGTTATAGATATACCGGTCATATTGCTGTTGAATGCTGTAAGGCAATATTATCAACATATCTATATCGCTGATACCCTCTATCGCTGTTCCTCTTCCGTAAGAGCCAACATAGAGTGTGTTATCGGTGCAATTCGTAATATGACGGAAATCAGCATTAAGAATTCGTGCAATACGGTCATGCCTTCCCGCAATCAAGGAACGTGTACCTTGTGAAACTCTCAACGTAGTGTCGAACTCCTTAAAAACATCTGCAACATTCATACTGATCAATTATTACACATAAACCAACTTTTAATAGCATCAAGAGCATCACACCAATTAGCAATAAACAACACAACCCCTATAACTAAAAGCACTATTATCGTTGCTTTCAATGATCCAGGCGTTTTATCTTTCCACCAACCAAAATGGAGTTGTTCATCCATCCATTTATAATCTTTCTCAATAAACATCTTGAAATGGGCGAACCAGTTGGCAAACAGTATTTGTTTTGCACTTGAAGTGTTGTTATATACTTTCTCTATTTCTTCGTATTCTTTCTCTTCTTCTGTGAAGTCACTATTCGTATCGTCTGAATCTTTAATCTTAAAATACAGGTTTTTCAACCTATAAAGCAATTCCGTATCACTTGAGCCTCTTTTACAATAATCATCAACATTTGAAGTAAACCTTTCTATATACAGGCTGACAATACCGAGTAACAGAATACAAACTGACACCCCTACCACTCTAAATGATTCAAAAACAAGTCCAAAGATACCTATAGCTATTGAAAGAAAAGACACCACCGATGGTATTTTTGTAACAATATCATAAGTGGCAAAATTCAAGTTTGCCGCATAACTGACATCATACCCTTTCTGGGCTATTTTTTTTAGCATTGTTTCTTTTTTCATGATGTTAAGGCTTATTCGATTGGCACTTCTATTCTATCACGAGCCACCACAACTCCACGTTTAATGATATAACACTCTACATAGTGGGATCCAACAAAATCTGAGGTTTCCCTACGCATAGTCCCATTGCGATTGGAATCATATATTTCACCCCGTAAGCAATTCTTTTGACGTGCCACTTCACCGACATTTCGAACCTTCCACTTCACCTCGTATGGTTCAGGAACATCAGTATGAACAATTTGGAACATCAATGATCTAACCCGGCTAATCCTACGATGTTGGGCAAGTATTGCACTAAGCATCATCTCTCGGAAACCATTACGTTGGATTTCACAGTCAATAGTAAGGTTGTATCGTATGTCAACAGGATATAGGTTCTCAATAAACTGCTCTGGGTCTGTGTATGCTTCAGAGAACATCTTGCTTTCAGCAACAGCCTCAGTAGCCTTCGGAAAGAACGACCCAAACAACTCACGCCAAAGATTATGACGCTTATTTTCCTCTGTTTCTGTTACGGCTTCAACTGCTTTGTTATACGCTTGTTTTGCTTTTCTTTGAAATGGCTTCTTCACCTTAACATCTTGTCCACTCCCCAAAGCCTGATAATGTGATTGTTGAGGCTCGTCTTTTAGATACTCGAAAAAATCGCGACAAAGCTGGTCGTATTTTGAATAGGTATATTGAGCCAAATCAGTATGATTGGAAAGAAACCTGTGAGTTAAGGTATCAACAAGAAGTCCTCCCATATTTTGACCCACATTATTCTTCCATGCCCGTATCATCTTGCACAAATGACGGTGTGCCTCTCCGTAGTTTTGTCGGAAATCCGTCATGGCTTGTTGCTCTTGCTTTGGCTTAGTAATCTTGTAACAACCGCCGTTGTACGTATCTGGATATTTATAAAAGGTCTCACCATCCTCAACCTGCTCAAATACAGGCTGTACTTCAAAGGTGAAATTTGAAAAAAATACATCAACTACAAGTCGATCCACTTTTATATCCGTAGTTGGATACCGCTTGATTAACGCATCTTCAACCTCACTCAACAACTTGCTTGAATCACTTTTATAATCATCCCATTTACTATTTGGCATGATATAAAGCATATCAAGATCAGAAATGCCTTTAATGCCAGTGTAACGTCCATACGAACCCACTTGCAAACAATTGTCCGTCTCAGATTCCGTATTACGGAAAGTCTTATTCAATTTCTTGGTTATTTCATGGTAACGGTTTCCAATTTGTTCGTAATCGTCAACCTTCAGATTATCAAGAAAAATTTCAAATGCCTTACTCGTTGTCATGCCAAATCACTTCCTCTATTGCTTTGTAAAAGTCTTCCGAAGCACTAATTATTACTGAATCTTCTCGCCTTGCAGTAATACAAGTTTGTTCGTTTATTGATACAGTCAGTGTGACCGTATATTCTTTTGAAGTTGATTTATTTACATAAAAATACTATAAAACCGGTATATGCAACGATTTTAATCTCAGCATCTCTGCCGTTTTGTCATTCTCCACTTTCATGCTATACAATTGCTTCAAGAATTGTTTCCACAGAGGATTGGCATCAAGATGGTCAATGGCTATGTCCCCCAAGTCTTTATTAAGCTTATCTATTTTCTCTAAAGTAGCATGGCTAACAACTCCATTGGCAAGATCATTCTCCACATCCTGCACATCCTTGCTGTTCAACATCAACTTCAAAGCATCAAAACCTTGCTTGTCCGTGTCTGTTGCTTGCGGTTGGATTTCAAGCGTCGCAACCACAGACAACATATGATTCACATAATTCACAAAAGTGTCGTGCCAATTGGAAAAGTATCGTTGTTGGATAGTCGGAAAATTCATTCTTCTAAGGTTTCAACAAGAAAACTATTTGGTTCCAAAAAAGCTGTTCATCTCATCAACGGTCAAGTTGCCACTGGCGATGATACGCTGCTGCACTACTACACTCCCACCAAACTAAACGCCTCGCTGTAGGGTATGGTCTCTGCCTGATGAAGATGATTCTTCCATGCCGGCTCACGATGACTTAAGTCAGAGATGTCGTGCGCCGATAGACCTTTCATCTTCTCACAGACCTCGTCAATGATGGCCTTCTCTTCCGCGGTAAAACCGCTCATATCGGCAGCAGCTGTTGCCGTCAGCGCTACACATTCTTGGTCGTGCACCAATTGGGTCTGTTGCTCCACCTCATCAAAGGCACTGTACACTCTGTCCCAACGCTGTGGTACGGGGCCGAAATCAATGGCGTTGTATGCCAAACCCGAAATGGCCATGCCGCGTTCTCTGTATGACAAGAAGTCGATGTAGAACAGCACCTTGTTCATCTTAGTCTGGAAGGTGTCGCCCATCTTCCCAAGGATGTACAGCAACAGGTTCTTCAACCTTGCCGTCGAAAGCGGTGCAAAGCCGTTAGCCACACCACGTCCACTACGGAACAAACGGTCTACGGTCCATCGCTCGCTGTGCCATTTGTCGCTTTGGGCAATGACTTCTTCCATCCGGGCGACAATCTTATCGTATTCCCTGTCGGTCAGCTGATGACGTGAACTATTGACAAGGTCAAGAAACACTTTGGGATTCATCGCCGAGCGTATCATCTTGCCGTTGCTCTCACTCGGCACCTCTCCCATCTCATAGAGCCGGTATTGGTTGGCTCCAAAGCCAAGGATGACCGACATCTTCGAGGCACTCAACCCATAACGCTCGCGTAAGGCGATGATTTCGTCGGTATAAGGGATACCATGCTTGGCGCGATACTGGTTGGTCACCTGGCTAAGCCATATACCATCGCTCTCTGTCGTGGTATAGCTCTCTCCTTCGTTATCGCAAAACGAGATGTATATGAAATCATACTCCTCGCCTCGATATGTCTCCGACTCAGGCTCGTAAACCACCCGCATTGGCTTACCTGTTATTGGACTAATAGGCACTTTCATCTTGATGCTATTTAAATGGATACACTAACGGATGCTCGGCAATATGAAACGATATGCAGATGGTCTGACCATTCTCATATCCCAATGTGATCTTGATATACACCTCACGCTCTTTCACATCCTTGCCGAAAACCCACATTTCGCCCTCCTTGTTCAGCACGTCGATGACGGGACCTTCCACATAATCTTGAGGCAAAAGGCTTTTTACGATCAACTCACGCTGCATTTGCGTAATGTCCAGCTCCAACAAAGTCTTTCTGTTCTTTTGCCGATCATCCCTAAATAGTATCCCGAACACCTGTGCCTTGATGTTGAACTGCTCCAAAAACGCCTTAACTTCTTCTATCGATATCATGACACATCAATTTTTTTCGGCAAAAATACAAATAATTATTCGATTAGTATCAATTTTTTCAACGATAAAGTTGAAAAATAAAAACTTTTACTCGCGATACGCGAGATACGTGGAGTTTGTAATTATAGTCTCCCGTCCACCAGCTTTCTATCCAGCGTACACTTCACATCAAACACCACATGCTTATCCTTCAGCAGACCAAGGATATCCAAACCTTCAAACTTCTTATGTGCCACAGCGGCAATGCAGGCGTCAAACTTCTGCTTGGGCAACTCGTTCACAACCTTAATTCCGTACTCATGTTCTACAATGGCAGGATTGGCCCATGGGTCATAGACAGTGATGTTGAGGTTGTACTCCTTCAAGGCCTTGTAGATGTCAATAACCTTAGTGTTGCGCACATCGGGGCAGTTCTCCTTGAAAGTGAAGCCGAGGATGAGGATGTCGCTGTTCAAGACCTGAATGCCTTTCTTCAACATCAACTTGATGGTCTCAATGGCTACATACTCGCCCATGCCGTCGTTCATTCTACGACCAGCAAGAATGATTTCAGGGTTATAGCCATAACGCTTGGCGCACTGAGCCAAATAGTAAGGATCCACGCCAATGCAGTGGCCACCCACCAGTCCCGGACGGAAAGGCAGGAAGTTCCACTTGGTGCCAGCGGCTTCCAACACATCCAAGGTATCAATACCCATCTTGTTGAAGATCTTGCTCAGTTCGTTCACAAAGGCGATGTTGATGTCACGCTGCGAGTTTTCAATCACCTTGGCAGCTTCGGCCACCTTGATGGTCGGGGCGAGATGCGTGCCTGCAGTGATGACACTGCTATACACCTCATTGATGTACTTGCCAATCTCAGGTGTCGAGCCAGAGGTCACCTTCTTGATATGCTCCACGGTGTGCTGCTTGTCGCCCGGGTTGATACGCTCGGGGCTGTAGCCGCCGTAGAAGTCCACATTCATTTTCAGACCAGAGACCTTCTCAACAACAGGAATGCACTCATCCTCAGTCACGCCAGGATAAACCGTACTTTCGTAAACCACCACGTCACCCTTGCCGATGACTTTACCGACAGTGGTGCTGGCACCTACAAGTGGTGTAAGGTCGGGGTTGTTGTCGCTATCCACAGGTGTAGGCACTGCCACCACATAGAAGTTGCAGTCTTTGATGTCCTCCAACTTGGTGGTGCACTTGAAACCATGGTTTTTGATGGCATCCTGAAGCAGATCATCTGCTACTTCAAGGGTGGCATCATGGCCACTCATCAGGGCATCCACTCGGGCTTGGCTCATGTCGAAACCGACAGTGGGGTACTTGGTTGAGAAAAGGCGAGCCAGAGGCAGGCCGACGTAACCTAGACCGATTACACAGATTTTGGTGTCTTTCATTGTATCTATTGCTTAAATTATTGTTTTTATTTTTATTGCGAAAACTTGCTAAAATCATATTTGTTTGCGAAAAGGTGCGAAAACTATATCGTTTTTTTTCACAACAAAAAAAGACTAAAAGTTCGTAAACTCACAGCGAAAAGAAGTTCCAACCAAATCATCTCACATTACTGTTCAAAATGCGAACTGGGGTTATATATTCTTCATTAAAGTTAACGAGGATACCCAACTTATAGCCTGTGATGCCAAGGTAATTACGGACTTGGGCTTTGTGGGCATCAGTCAACTCTGAAACAGCTTTCAACTCAACGATAATCTTGTCATAGCATACGAAGTCGGCAATATAAGAAGCATCCATCTTCTCACCTCGATAATACAACTCGTAGCGCTTTTCGCGTTCAAAAGGAATCTTTTGAACTTTTAGCTCTTTTTCCAACGCCTCCTGATAGACCCGCTCCAACAATCCTATCCCCAAACGCTTATGAACCTCAAATATGGCACCTACAATCTTATGAGACTCATTAGGGTAGACAAGATAATCCATATAGAAACACTATTTTTTCGTAGCTTTTCGCCGTTTTCGTCTATTTTCGCAATCTCATCAAAGATTTGCTTTATACCATTCAATAGCTTCATTCAACCCACGGGCGAAATCATACTCAGGATCATAGCCCAACAATCGTTTTGCCTTACTGATGTCAGCATTGCTATGCTTGATGTCGCCTGGACGGTCGGGACCAAAGTGCGGTTCGATGTTCTTACCCAAGGCTTTGGTCAAGCTATAATAAATGTCAATGAGGTACTCCCTACCGCCATAAGCCACATTGAACACTTCACCGCTCGCCTCATCAGGAGCAAGGCATGCCTTCAAATTGGCTTCAATCACATTTTCGATATAGGTAAAGTCGCGGCTCTGCTTGCCGTCACCATTGATGGTAGGCTGCTCATCGTTGAGCAGCATCTTGATGAACTTGGGAATCACAGCAGCGTACGCACCATTCGGATCCTGTCGTCTTCCAAAAACATTGAAATATCTTAAACCTATGGTCTTCAAGCCATAATGTCTGGTATATTGCTTGGCCCATTCCTCATCACAGCGTTTGCTCACTGCATAGGGAGATAACAAGTTACCTTCCACACCCTCTTGCTTAGGCAGATGGGCCTCGTCGCCATAGACGGATGAACTGGAAGCATAGACAAAAGTCTTCACCTTGTTCTGTCTGGCAGCCTCCATCATGTTCAAGGTGCCTTGTATATTATTCAAACTGTAGAACAGAGGCATTTCGATGCTTCTAGGTACACTTCCCCATGCTGCTTCATTAAGTACATATTTCACGCCTTCGCAGGCTTTCATGCAGGTGTCCAAATCTTTGATGTCGCCCTTGATGAACTCGTAGTTCGGGTTGTCGAGGAAGATATCCACGTTGGCCTGCTTGCCCGTACTCAAGTCATCAAGGCAGCGGACTTTATAGCCTAATTTAAGTATGGCCTCGCAGAGGTTGGAGCCGATGAAGCCGGCGCCGCCTGTGACAAGGAATAAAGTGTCTTGGGGAAATTTGAGGTTTGTGTACATTTTTAGAATGTATTATATTTTGTTTTGTTTGTCTTGAATTTTTCACAGCTCCGCCCCGTCAGTCACATTCCGTGTTGACAAAGGGCTGGTTTTCACATTTTTACAAGCAAACCGAATGTAAACTATATGCATCAATTTGCTTGTTTTATTTTAGGGTACAAAGATAAAGGTTTTTCTTATAAATAGCACCATTTTTTAAGATAATGACGCATTATATCGAATTCCCACGAAGAGAGGACAAAAAACAAGCGGACTCGGTTGGGCCGAATCCGCATGTTGGATGTCTTCCATTAGTACAATGATAGGGTCTCGTGTTTTAATGAAAACGTTTCCGTTCAATGCAGAGCATTTCCATGCCAACGTACTGCCTACCGCGGGGATGACATGCCTGCTATAAGGACAACTCCGCCCCTTCACTCACATTTTGTGACAACAAAGGACAGTGTGTCTAAATGGGTTATGAACGGGGCTTCATAACTTCTGATTGAAGCCTTCGCTTTGTATTTGGTTGCAAAGATAGGGGATTTTTTGGTTTAGAACTCTGATCCTTGAATGACACTTCCTGGGTCTGCGAAGGGTTTGTTTTTGCTCGCACTTGGGTGTTTAATTTTTCTTCTTCTTTTTACCCTTCAACATCTTCTTTTCCTCGCTGGCCAGGCGACGCTCTACTTTTTTGACATCTTCTGCAGGCGGGAGGCTTTCGGGTATAATACCGCGCTCGGTAAGCATTTTACGCACAGCTGCGTTGTTTTCAACTCACGCTGGTCATCTCTGCGGCAAAGTCCTTTGCTTTGATACTGATTGTAGGCAAAAAGTCGGCAAGAGGGCGCGACTGGGGTGCACCAAGACGGTGCTTCATCATATTGGTGCTTAGATGGAACAATGCTTGGTCTCCTTTTGAACGAATGATGGCAAAAGTCTGGTCGTTAACGCCTCGCTCATACAAAATGCCTGACAACTTGCGCTCCGTTTCCTGCAATTTGGCACGAGCTTTAACGCGCTCTGTCTCAAGCAACCGCTGCTCTATCAGTTCAGCCTTGCGGGTCTGAACTGCAAAATAGGTTTGAGCAAAGGCTATTTGAGGCTTACGATCATTTTGCTGACGTCAGCAAAATGATCAGTTATCTCCTGTCCAGCATTTTGGCAAGCCTCTTTTGCCTTGTCTATCACGTTGTTGAAGTTACGCCACTGCTGATAACCCAATAACGTGCATAGTTCTCGTGCACTCCAACATTCCGTCTCTTCTATCATGCATACCGCATCCTCATAACTCTTGAAAAGTGCCAATACTTCTTCTTTTTTCATAACTTTGTTTGATTTCTGTTCTACGCTATCAAAATCTCGTCAATATCTCCACAATCTATAAATTTGCAACGCTAACCCACAAACGAAAACCACCTTAACCTCACCTATCTGTGGTTCAAACTTCGAGACGCATTACACTCCGCCTTGTCAGTCATTTTAATAAGTTTAGAGTTTAGTGTTTAGAGGCAGTTGTGAGTGTAGAGTTGTTAGTTGAGAGCAAAAGTTGAGCGAGCCCGATTAGGGCAACGCGAAATATTTATTTCAGATTTATTATAGATTTGCTTCCAATTCACAGCTCCGCCCCGTCAGTCACAAATCGTGTTGACAAAGGTCTGGTTTTCACATTTTTACAAGCAAACCGAATACAAACTATATGCATCAATTTGCTTGTTTTATTTTTAGGGTACAAAGATAAATGTTTTTCTTATAAATAGCACCATTTTTTAAGATAATGAGGTATTATATCGGATTTCCCGAAAGAGGGGACAAAAAACAAGCGGACTCGGTTGGGCCGAATCCGCATGTTGGATGTTTGCAAAGGATATCCCTTGCTTCTGCTATCTTTCTCTGAGTGACGCAAAACTACCCAATGATGGGCTGGCATGACTGTTTTTCGGGTTTTTCGTGTCTTTCGATGTTCTATGAGAACAGCTACTTTTCATAATAGCCTCTGTTGCTAAACTTCGACCCATGGATATTCATACCCTAACCAATGATAATGTCGGCTTGGTCGGCAATGGTCTTGATAAACCCGACATAGCCAGTGCATGCTACTACAATGTTCATGGGTGTAGTTTAGGGTTGAGGGGTTAGAGTTTAAAGTCAGTTGTGAGTGTAGAGTTGTTAGTTGAGAGCAAAAGTTGAGCGAGCCCGATTAAGGCAACACAATGAGAATTGATAATTGACAATTGAGAATTTACAATTGATAGTTGAGATTTTAGTGTTGAGAGTTTAGAGGCAGTGGGAAGTTGAGAGTTGTTAGTTGAGGGTCAGGTATAAGCCCGATAAGGGTGATGCACAAATTTTTTTAGATTTACATAAGATTTGTTTCCTTAGCCCCTTTTCACGGCTTCGCCCCGTCAGTCACAAATCGTGGTGGCAAGGGGCTTATTCTTAACTCATTACGAATAGATGATTAAACCTTCCTTGGTGGGACAAAGACTATCATTCCATCCGTATCAATAATTTTACAAAGATAGGTGTTTTTTATTGTTCGGTTTTTCTTTTGCAGGATTTTCTTTCCCCTTTCTCGCGATCTTCGCATACTGTTGGCATAGTCTAGCAAACTGTTTGAGTATGCCAACACCTTGCCAACACCTTGCTAAGTCCTTGCCAACACCTTGCCAAAAGGGGTTATTGCATCATGCCTCTTGCTCCTTCGTAGGAGCAGCTTTGCGCTCCTATGCGTTGGGCTGCGTTGAGGGCCTCAGCAATGGCGGTGGGCGTAAAATGGAATATCTCGTGTTTTTCTTTGTCCTTATAAAGTTCGTTGATTAAGGCAGCCGCCGTCCAGTCGCCAGCACCTGCTGTGTCAACCACGTTGTCGTTCACCATAGGCTCCAGATGCGTCCAGCCCGAATTGAGCCGATAGGTCAAGCCTTGCGCTCCCCGGGTCTGGATGAAGAGTTTGTCCTCCACATCATCGAACTGATGATAATCCTTAATCCTCTGATCGGAAAACTTGACCACGTCAGCCACCTCAACACATTTATTGAACGTCTTCACGTCGCCTCCACGGCTGGAAGGCTCGAAGAATACAGCCGAACCTTTTTCCTTGAACGCATTGGCCAGTTTCAATATGGCAGGCGAAACCCTGTCGAAGAAAAAAACTTTGGGAACAAAGTCAATCCTCGCAATGACATCATTGGCCTGCTTCAAGGTAAGCGACTTGAAATCGAGATAGAAGCGACCCATATTGTTGCGCGACTCGAACCGATGGGTTGGCACACCGTCTTTGTTGATGAAGTTGCGTTGCACGATGACAGGGGTCTTGCCATCGCTGGTGGAGATAAAGTCGGTATGGACGCTGTTTTTCTTCATATCCGCAAGAAGCCGTGCAGTGTCTTTAGTGCCGTCGAGACGGGCAATGGGGTAAGCATCCCATCCCATGTGGGCGAGAATCATCATCACATTGCCGCAAGTGCCTCCCACATAATAGGACACGGGAAGCCGCTCGCCATCGCGAATCAAGACATCGAGGCTGATGAGGCCGGCTCCGAGGATGATGTTGTCTGACATAAAGTTTAAAGTTAATAGTTTATGGTTTATAGTCTGTGGAGAGTGGAGAGTGTATAGTTTAAAAGTTTAAGAGTTTAGGGTTTAAGGGTCAAAGTTCAATTATGCTGTTATTATTGCCTTCGGTCAGCATAAAGGCTATGGCATTATTGGGAATCATCAGCCGATAGGAATCCCCGCTTGGCCGAAGCAACACTCTGCCATTGGATGAGATGACCGACAAGTCATTATCCAAGAACGCGCCTTGACCTTCAGAAATAATCACCGTCACATTACCCTCATTAGTCATCACCAGCTCATTATTGTCATGAATTACCCTAATTTCGCTGCCACTATACCTCATTAATGAGTTTATACTATACCAACGGTACTCTACTGTGATGCCAAGCATCCGGGCCACCAACATATCGACATCCGTATAGGGATTGCTGACCCACACCGCTGTCTGCGACCTATAGCGCAACCATGCCGCATTGACCATTGCATTCTTTATTCTGGGAAGGCTGTAGGTTTTAAAAATATCCTTTTTGCCTTTTGAATAGTCGGTTATATAGTGTTGTTGTCTCAGTCTGCCTCCGATGCAATCCGTTCCGTGGCAATCTCCATCACCAGCAGCAGACGAACCGCAGCGGATTTCCTTGTTGTCAGCCTTGCACTCAGAATGCTGAAACGGTTGTGGGCAACGCTCGGAATGGGCCAGCAGCCACTCTTCGAACGAATAGGATGAGAAGGCGATGCCCACATTGGCTTGTTTTGCATAACGGAAGGCCTCCTCACGGGCGGGATGCTGGTCGCAGTCGAAAACCGCCCATCCCTCAGCATAACCGTCCTCTTGCATAAAGAGAACCGTCTCCCTGACATAGCGTGTCGGTTGCGCACAATAGAGATTATAATCCTCAGCATTGTCCTCGTATTTGCAATAGTAGTGGTATTGAGGCACGTTAGACAACTTCCTTGCCAGGTGGTTGCGTTTGGGATTCTTCCGGTCAATCCTTTCCTCCAGCACGGGAACCACCTTGATGGCACAATAGCGGTCGGGCTGATGCGCCATGACATACTCTTTCAGGTCGGTGAAATACTGATACTCCGTATCGGTGCCTTCACAGATGATGACCAGGTTGTTGCTATGCGTCCTCATTGCCACCGTCGTTTGAGAACACTTGTTCGATGTCCTTGAAATTCGGCAACGCACCGAATCGACCCGACCGGTACCACTCGTCGAAAGGCAGCACTATGCTAACATCCTCGAAATCCTGCACCGAGTACAGTTCCGACTGGCCATGTTCTCCCTTCTGCGCCAACCATATCTGGTCGGCCCGCATAAGGTTATCGCCTATAATGGAGACATCGTGCGTTGTGAACAACAACTGTGCGTTGTTGGGATTGGTTTTCTCGCTGTGGAAAAGGCGCACCAGCATGCGGAAAAGCAAAGGGTGCATGGCCACGTTCATCTCGTCGTAAACGAGCATACCCCCGCTGTTCAGGACATTCAACACATTGGTACCGACGCTGAACAGGTTTTTGGTGCCTGTTGACTCAATGCCAATGGGAAATCCGACATTAATCCCGTTGCCTTTATGCACAAACACGAATTCCCATCTGTTTTGGGCTATGAATGACTTCCTCACTTCAGTAGGAATCGAATCAGGGAAGTTAAACTCTGAATCATCGTGTTGGCGCATCTTGATGTCTTGGATGTTGCCGTCGGCCACCATCATCAACTTTTTCAGCTGTTGGAAGATGCGGCTTTGTTCACTCTTCAGGATATTTCCAGCCACTGAGCTATTGTTTAGACTCATGTCCAAAGCGCTGTCAACCATCTCGCTCTGGATGCCTCGCAGTTCGCCATACACGTTTTGCAGGCCATTAGCCTCGCGCGTTCCAAGTTCCGACATTATCAACTGGTTAGGCAGAGGATTCATGTTTGAAAGGTCGAACGTTGTGCTCCGCCATCCCTCGCCAAAAGACATATTGTAACTATTCTTCCCAACATCGAAAGTACGGCTGAAAACCAGCAATTCATTCCCCAAGACAATCTCATTCAGCACTTCGACCAGAAACATCTGATGGTTAAAAGTGATGGAATAGCTGTACTCGCGTTTCTCCACAACAAACAGCACTGTAATAGATGATGGTTTCTCGCGGCACTCTTTGTCCAACAAAAAGGGCTGGTACACAGGCACACCTCTCTTCACATCAAAGTTCCTCGAGTTGGCAACTAGGTAGCTGACATCGCTAAAAGCACGAGCAATGTTGCTCTTGCCCGACGCATTGGGACCGAGGATGGAGGCCGACTTCAACAGACGCAGGCTGCTGCCGCCCTCAAGTTCCAACTCAGCAATGCTATCTTTATTGAAGTCATCATCCAACGCCTCGAACGTCAACGACGCTTCTTCTTTATACGAACGGTAATTCTTAACTTTTACTTCAACTATCATTGTATGTCTAATATTTTCAAAACAAATCTGTTTAATCAGAAATCATGGTAAATTAACGCTTACCCGAGTGGTTTATTGTGAGTTCAAATCAGACGAATTTACACGAAAAAACTTCCTATACATACGGTTCGCCATTGATCCACATTAGGAAGGGCTCGCTGTGTTCGTTTTCACGCTGTATCTTATCCTTGTCCACTATATCGTATTTTGATGAGTTTACATTATATACCTGTACCTCATCATTATATTTCAGTCCTATGAGCAACACACCAAGAGCCAACAGTTTGCTGGTTAGAAGAGCAAATCCAAAACAGATTTGAGCGTTAATTAACTTCAAAGTATCCTTATAGTCCTGCATCAGTTTCTCTAACCGGTTATACAACTCGAAGGGGTCACGTTCAGGTGCATACAGGAGGTTCTGCGGCTCAACCTTCAATGTGTCGGTCAGGAAATCGTTATACTCCCACAACAGCTGGTCTGAACGGCCTGGTTCCTTGGATGGGAAGGGCAACACGGGGCAAACTTCTTTGGGGTGAAACGTGTCGTAAACAAGTTTCAGATGCTCCCGCTTGTCCTCGCCCATCAACGGAACGAATATATTGATGGGATTGAAAACCGACTCCATACCATACAATGCTCTGAAATTATAGAGAGGTGTTATGGTTTCATCGTTGTATTTCTTTTTGATGAGTTTGTCGATCTCCACATTCTCGGACACCGCAATGAAAAAATTCGTTTGGTCATAGCGCGTCTTGTCGTAGAGCAATTTGGCAATATTGTAATAATAGGCACATGGGATGGCACTGACATCCAAAATAATATCGGTGTACGATGAGAGCGTTATTTGGTTCAGCTGTCGGAGCATACTTTTGATACGATTGTCCCATGACAGTTTGGCATCGACCGTAATCGTCTTGTTGGGTAGGCTCTTTTCATTTACCATAGCCTCAAAGACTGCCACATTCTGCTTATAGAACTCATCACCATCGGTCTTTTCCTTGGCTGGAAAGTCAATAGCCAAGCACTCCAAAGACTGATAGGACACCGATTGCAAAAGCATCTTCAGCGTATTATTCATTCGGGGGTCGAAACCCTTGCCCATCACGAACAATATTCTTGCGTTCTTTTTAGAATAATATGACTTCCAAAAGTCAGCGACCTCATCTTGCTGGAAGAACATATAGGAACTCCATTTCATATCACCATCTTTCCTCATTGCCATGCCTTAATCTGATTGATTTTTAGTTTTCGCCAGCCTCCATAGTACAAGGGAATGCCAGCATAGACACATAATGCGCGATTAAGATAGAAAACCGACCACATCTGATCTTTCTTTCCTTGTTCCTCAGGTCTTATTGTTAGCAGATTATAAGCCACACACGTTCTTAGTAATTCTATCAACTGAGAGTTATCCGGGTCTTTATACCAAGGAATGTCTTTTTTCTGACGACGCGTTCCAAAAACATCATTGACCGCAAAACCGCTAACTGTTCTATAGGAATAGCTGTCAGTAAATGTCTCTTTTCTACAGAAATCTATCACGTTTTGAATGAAGGCTTTCATCTCATCACCTCGGGGCATCTTCTCTATACGGTTGAAAAAATCCGCAGCCTTGTCTCGGACTACATCATCCTGCTCTTTCGCTGTCAGTGAATAATCAGACGGGCTTGTAATCTTTTTGGCAGCAATACGGCTGTATAATGCTGATGAAAAATCCAAGAATTGTTCAACGTTCACATTAGAAACGTTGATGAGCATCTTATCACCAAAATACTGCGGTAGCCCATACTCGGCTGGCAGTATTTCTTCTGTCAGCTTCAAAGTGTCGGCCAGTATGGCATCTATTTCCTCCTGTTCATACGGAAACATGCGCATAGTCTCTACAAGCTCTGTCTTGCGGTTGGCATACATTAGTAATGCCCTGGCATAATAAGCCTTTTCTTTAGTATCGACAAGTGATTCGATGTACTGAACAAAATTGCTATAGGACTCTTTTTCAGGGTGGCTCATCAGTTTCTTGAGACTCTTACTTGCTATCGTCCTGTATTTGCTATCCCATTCTCCCTCATCGCTGTTGGCCAGCTGCATCATCAAGTCTATGTCGGCCTTTGCATAGGTTGACCTCCTATTGGCAATCAGCCTGACCATACGGTCGAATTCGATGGATTTGGGCTTGTACTTATTCAATTCTACAACCTGGTAGTCGCGTTCCTGCTTGTCGGTTTCCAATAACTCGGTTGAAACCAAGTTGTCCAATCGCTCGGCAATCCAGAAGGTAACATTCAACCTGGTCTCAATTGCCACCTTTTCAAGCGTACTACGCTGGTTTTTTGTCAGTTTATGAGCGTCATCGAGCTGGAAAATAAACTCATCACATATTCTTTTGCCTTCGTAAGAAAACCACTGGGCATTCATCAATGGGAGCACGAACAACGAGGAGCAGGCAAGCATTTCATTGCCTTCCCTTTCGAATGAGTTGATGGCTTTGTATATGGCTTTTTCTTTCTCTGAAGCCCAGTCCAACAAATCCTTGCAATTACACTTTACCCTTGGGAAATCCATCTCGGCATCAAGAATATTGGTGTCAAGCGGGGTGTAGGATATCCTATAGATATTCTCCGGATCGGTTCCCGACAGAACCATCAAGGTCTTAATGGTTGCAATAACAAAACGGACATTGAGTAATGACAAGAACAGAGAGGCCTGCTCGGCCTTTGAATAGAGTTCCTCATCGTCAATCAAGGCATAGTCGCTTCGTGTAAGCAGATAGACCCCACACCGTTTGATACGGTTACGTTCCTTCACGCCCAGTTTATTCAGCATCTCGAACACATCCCTCAAATCCTTGTTGTGGCTCACAATCTTCTTAAGAACGGAAGCTTTGAAGATGCGCAACAGAGAGGTTTTTCCAAACCCAGGAGGGCTTTGGATAAACGTCACGAAATGCCACAATTTGCCTTCATCGTACTGACTTTGAAGCTTTTTCATAGGTTCTATGGAGAACAGCTTCAGAAACAATCCGTCAGAATCGATATTCTCGGTAGTGCGCAGTGCAAAAGGATTAGTTGGGCGTTCCATATCAATGTCTGCTAATACGTGGAAATAATCCCCTAAATTTATCTGTATCCTCCCAAATAACGGGAAGTGTGTTGTTGGGCGTGTTGTGAGAGAGTACCAACAGCAAACCACACTCGTTGAAACCCCAATAGGGTTCGTCGTGCTTGCCCTTGCGGTAGCTGTCGTTCAGTATTATGGTCCAATCGTAATACTGGTCTTTCTTCACAACATTTTTTAAACCCTGGTGCTGTTTTATTTGAGCAATCTCTTCTGTCTTCACCAATTGCACACAGTCAACATTGAACTGAATGAGGTTAGTCATGTCGTTTTCAACAAGGAACTGGTTGACTTGGCGTTTAATATTTGCAATGGCTTCTTCCGTTGCTATACAGAACAGGGCGTTCACCACAATCCTGTCCTTGACAAAAAGGTCGGACAGCACTATCTTCGATTCATCGCCCAACGCTTTATCTTCTCCATTCTCTTTGGGTTTCAAACCTTTCAGGACTTTTACAATCTTGCCTTTAAACTTGTTGTCTTCCTTGCGGGCAAAACTGGTGCCGCTCGCTGTAAAGTCATCTATGAGGAATAATGATTCAAACAAATTCCTTTTGGTACCTTTGAGCAAATCGTCCTTGCACAATTCATCGGATATGTCCTGAAGTTTCTCCTCATTAGGATAGTATATAGGCAAAACCTGCTCGTTGCTAAACCCGCCCGAACGACGGAGAATGTCGGTATGGGAGCCATCACTAAGGCCCACTATCAATGAAAGTCGTTCTTGGATTTTGTATTCCTGCGAGTTCTCAATCTTTTTCAACTGAAATTTTGACAAACCAGACTTGCTGGCAGAAAGGTTGCGTATGAAAGGCTTGATCTTAGAGCTGTACATCAAATCCACCAGATACTTGATTTGCTCAGATGAAATAAATGTAAGATGCCTGTTGAACGCAGAATAAATGATCTCGACATCAGCCTTGTCGAATTGCGACATCCATTGGGCAAAACTGGACATAAACCTAAAGCCAGGGTCAAACTGACTGTAGGAGTCGTATTTTGTCCTAGCCATGAAGGACAATTTTGGCAACTCCTTGCTAAGTCGCTTATCGTCCCACTTGGTGACTTTCGCTAATAACGAAACTGCAAGATTGTCATTCATAAGCTAAATTTACATTTAATCACACCATCTTTGACCGTAAGACGGCTCAGGTAGTAGAGCGTTGCGTCGAGGCCAACCATGCCCACGGGGGCGATGTTCCAGCAACTCTCGGCATTGCGTGACACCTTGTCAACACTCAGCGAAGCAGGGACAGTGAGCATCTCGTAGTCGTTGCCTTCCACACTACCGTAGTCGCCTATGCAGAGGGTGTGCTCGACATCCTCAATCACACGAAGTTTGTTTGCCTCGTGATAGACCACAATGTCCATGCTGTGGCTGCTGAGCCATACTCTAATACCTCGCAACTGTTTGTCCCAGATAATCTCACGGCAGGTGCTATAGAGCAATTCCGTATCAGCATCGGATATCATCTCCTCGATGGAGAGCTGTTGGTTGCGCTCAGTCAACTCATATTTAATACAGTCCTTCGGCAAGCGTCTTTGTAATTCGTCGCTCAACACTTTTAGTTCGCTGTCGAAAGGCTGCTTTTTCCATTCTTTCAGTTTCTCCTTGTCACCCAAGGCCAACAGGCAAGCACCGTTGTAGTAACCCACCTTGATTTGCGGCCAATATTTTTCGTCAAATGATTTCTCGAACGAACTGCCCACCGACTTGCCACGGCCTGTGGCCACTCGAATCTCCGCACCATTGTCTAATAGGCGTAGCAAGGCGTTCTTGATGTCGTCGCGCAGTTTATCGTTGTAGCGGCTGGCATGGTCTTTGGCCGACAGGGTGCCGTCGTAGTCGAAAGCCACGGTGGTAAACTTGCCTCGATTGAGACGCCGCACGAAACGCTGGCAAGCTTCACTGTAATGCCCCCATAGGCTGGCGTTTTCTTCACCTGCCACACCCAGTTTGCGACGCACCGCCACATTCAATGTAGGCTCGTTGGGGAGTATGCGGTTGGTGAGCTTGAAGTAGTCCAAGTTGTAGAGCAAGCGGCCATACGAAGGTACACCCGGTCGGCCAGGGTCAATGCCACGAGCCTCGCCCAAGGCGTTCACAAAGCTGAAGACCTTCAACAACAGGTCAATCGACGCTTGGGGCGTTTCCAATTCGGTCTCAATATAGATTACCGGCACATCGGCTGGCATACAGGCCAAAGTCTTGTCGGCCAGCTCCTTCTCCACAGGAGTCACCAGTGCGATGATGCACGAGTTATTCTTGTTCTTGGCAAACCAATGATGCCGTCCATGGCCGAAGTTGCGGTAGTCGCTCAGCAAGGCCGACCCCAAAGCCGCCTCGGTCAGCTTCGACTCGATATCCCACGCCACAGGCTCGCCCAAGGCTCCGTAGAGAACAAGAAAGTTACATAGTTCAAAGTTCAAGAACTCAAGGTTCAAGGGTTTGAAGCTTGAAACTTGAAACTTGAAACCAACCGCAGCTTTGCAAAGCAAAGTGAAGGTGGCCACGAGCGAGTTGGTGGCCAGGAAGCCGTCTTTCTCGGTGGGGATGTCCTCACACCAGTGTTGCACCTTAGGGTACTGCTGGAGGAGTTCCTCGGTGGGGTTGCCTTTGTGGAGCGTGAGGCTCATCATGCCCGCCTCGTTATATTTTAAACCATATTTGATGGCGTTCAAAATGTCTTTATTCTTTCCGCTAGCACTCAAAAACAGCAGTTTGCTGCCACGTATAATCTCCCTTCCCGAATACATCAACTGCAAAGGTGTCATCGCCACAGCCACAACGCCGTTGCGCTGCCGCGACAGCATGGCCGCATAGTGACAGGCACTGAGCGAACCTCCCGAACCGATGCACACCAGCGGGGTTTGCTTGTTCTCGCCAAACAGGAACTTCGACAACGAGGACACATCCTGCTGCGCGGCCCACTGGATGGTGGTGGGGATTTGATGTAATTCGCTATTGAATGGCTTACCCATTTTTAGTTTTTAGTTTAGAGCTTAAAGTTTAGAGACAGTTGAAAGTTGAGAGTTTTAAGTTTTAAGTTAAGGCTCAAGGTTTAGATATTTCTTTCGGACGGACTTCAAGACCTTGGAGGCTTCATGCCATTTGGGCTCTTTGGTGAAGTCGGGGTTGCGGAAGTATTTGTTGAAAGATGAGCCTGAGATGGGGAACTCTTCGTCATCGAGGTTTTCAACTTTCGACAAAGCGGCGTACAACTTGTCACTGACGGGTCTGAGCTTCTTGAAGAGGTTCATCTCGGATGCCTCGCGCAGCAGATGCACGTAGGCTTCCATTTTTATATTATCAAGACCGTCCTCCAACAGTTTCAACAGCTCCACCTGCGGTTCTCTCAGTGCGACATCAATCCTTGGCGAGAACCATTGGACGAAGAGGCCGTTTAGGTCGGCAAGGGTCTTGCCTGTGGCCATGCAGGGCAACAAGCGTGCATTGTAGGTTTCAATACGCTGAAGCACACGGCTGATGCGCTGCTGGATATCATCGGAATGGCGGGCGGTGTTATCGAAGCGGGTCTGCAAAGTGCCCTCAAGCTGACGGCACATGGCCTCCATCAACACGAAGAGGGTTTGAAGATGTTTCTCTTCGCCATCGCTCAAAATCACGTCCTTGCGCACGAGGAAGTCAACAATGCTGTCTTCGTCGAGCACCGGGAAATGTTGACCGACTTTGAGATTGACAAAGTTCAAAGCCTTGGAGAAAAGTTCGTTGTTTGCCCAGGGCTTCGCCTTGGCCGGTATCTGCTTAGGGGCGGGATTGATTTCGCCCTCCTCGAAGATGTTTTTTAATTGGTTAAGCAACTCGTGCTGCTCGCTCTCGGAAAGATCCAAATCGGAAAGCTCATCCTTGCCGACAAGGGTTTGAATGCGTTGCTTTAGGTAAAGGAGCTGACGGATAACCGAGGTGTTGCGTTTGGCGCTGCAATAATAAACGTAATCCTGTAGTTCGGCCTGGATGGATTCCTTCTTGGCCGCATTGTCAAGATATGCCCTAAGAGCCTTGCTACGCTTATCGGTTGATAGGTGCAACGGCAGCATAGCAAGGTTGCTGAGATTGGTTTTGAGCAAATCAAGAGCCATCTCCAACTCATCAATGGCCTGATGGTAAGGCTTGCGGGCGATACTATCGTATGGATGCTCCAGCTTGGCTTTGCCGTTGAGAGAGGCATTGCGGTCGCACAGCTTCTCCATGAGGATTTGCAGGCGGGCGGCACGTCCCTTGCCTATGGCCGTATCGTGTTCCAACTGAAATTTAGGGTTGGACAGTTTCTCCTTCCAATTCTGGATTTTGCGCAACCATTCATCGAATGGAAAACTAACGTAGAAACTGATATCCAACCGCTCCTCCATGAGATGATACTGCGTAGTGATCCCCTCCGCTGCATTCTGGGCGTACATCACAAAGAGGAGTATGTCGGTGTGGCGGAACAGGTCGGCAAGATTGGCTTGGGTCATCAGAAACTCAAGCACTTGCAGACGAGCAGTGATATGTTTTGTTTCTTCGTACATAAACTATGAGTCCAACAATTCCCGAGCTCTTTAGGTGATTGTTTTAGTGATCGTTTGTGCAAGATGGCTGGCTTAAAGTGATTATGAATCTCTTGTTTTTTTTATTTGCTGTATATCAATAGGTTAAAAATACCATCCAAGATGATTAAAGAAGATTTTTAAGAAGGTTGGTCTTGCTCTACTATTGCAAATCGAAAACGGACGGGAAGTGCATCCCGGGTAAGTCACGATCCGAACGCTTTCACGAGTAAATAATCAAATGTCTCACCTTTTAATAAGTACGCTTATGAAAGACAACGCACTGTTAACGCCACACTTTGCGCTGCGAGAGTTCATCGAGAGCGCCACGGCACGAAAGTACGGCATCGACAACAGGCCTACGCCTGAGGTGGTCGCGAACCTGAAGCGCCTCTGCATCCACACCCTCGAACCGCTACGCGAGAAACTGGGGGTGCCCATCGTCATCACCAGCGGCTTCCGCACCAAGGCCTTGAACAACATCATCGTACATGCGAGCCGTAAGAGCCAGCACATGACAGGACAGGCTGCGGACTTCTATGTTGCTTCAGCTCCTTCGACAGGTTCGGGGTCTGGCTCGACAACCGGTCATCGCGAACTGCTCATTAGGGCGTTGCGCCTGATTATCACTGAACCGGAGATTGACTTCGACCAGCTGATCATCTATCCCTCATTCATCCACGTGAGCTACATCTCTAAGGAGACCAACCGCCACAAAATCATGACTGCCCAAGGCGACGGCAAATACTGCCGCCTGACGAAGGAAACGGCCCTCACACTCAACTAATTATCAATTATCATTTCTAAATTCTTAAAACCATGGCACAAATCAAACAAGTCGGCATTGGCCGCAAAACTTCCGGTACCATCGATGGTATCACCTATGTAACTCGTAACGGTAAAACTTACGCCCGTTCAACTCCTACCATGCCCAAGAAGGCTTACAGGACTCCTGCGGCTCTGAAACGTCAGGCTGTCTTCAAAATGATCCAAATGCACTTGAAGTATCATCTTCGCACCATTCGTCAAACTTTCACTCCCAAGGGTAACGGTAGCCCCTCAAACCGCTACTATGCCGTAAACTGCAAGGCCCTACGCTTGGCTCTCGATGCCCTGGCTGACCACTATTTGGATGGGGCGGAAGTAAGCCTCACCGACGTGGAGGCAGCCATCAGCGCCTATGCTGTAGAGAATCCTACCTCGATTTGCATCGCCAAGCTGAGTGGCTATGGCGAGGTTTACCTCACTGGTGAATGGCCTGCTACCATCACCCTGAATGCCCTTGGTGGCGACAGTACCATTATCATCATCGTAGCTGAAAACGGCACCACGACTACCATCAATGCCGATGGCACTACTAAAGTGAGCGCCTCAAACGACAAAGTATGACCATAATAATTCACAATTAAAACTACAAAGCGATGAAAAAGCTCATTTATCACTTCGCGAAGCTATTCGCTCCAAAGAAGTCCATTGTGACTTCTGATGACCCCGCACCTAATACAAATCCCAAGAAGGAAATCTGGAAGTTCATCCTCCAAACCGCAATCAGTATCCTTACAGCTATTCTGACGGCTTTGGGAGCCTCTTCCTGCGTGCATCATCTGATGTAAATTTTCTTAGTCACACAGATTTCACGGATTTCACAGATCTGTGTTATCTGTGTGACTTTTAATTCTCAATTCTCAATTATTAATTATCAATTATCAAAAATGCGTCAAATCAAGTACATCTTAATAGATAACAGCGGGCAAAACCGCGAACATCACTACACCGTTAACAGTAAAGGCTGCATGATTGAGAATACCGACATCCGCAAGGCGGTGAAGGTCATCGACCGGAAGGTGGATCCCGATGGGTATAACGCGAGTTCCATTGTGATACGCTGCAAAGCGTTAAAAGAGGCAAGTTGCAGAGAAGGTCTAAAAGACTTGCTTGTGGAACTTCGCCATCACTTCCCAGAGGCCTTGATACTCGGAGCCAAAGAAATTGGGAACTATTTTATTCGAGTCTCTGACGAAATGAACCAATTGAGAAGCGAACTGTCGGATTTACCGTAAGCGCTACTTAACTCATAAGGTTGTATCAAGCCCACAAAGTCACATTTTGTGGTGGCAAGGGGGTGTGTCTAAATGGTTTATGAACGGGTGTGTTTTGGTTTAGAGTTTAAAGGCAGGGTAAGTTTAAAGTTGAAAGTGTAATTCTCTTTTCGTTTCTTTCGCTTCTATATATTCTATGAGGACTGCTACTTTTCGTAATAGCCTCTGTTGCTATACTTCGACCATTGGATATACATTTCCTGATAATGATCTTTAATGAATTCGGAAATTTTGGCTATTTCACGGTCGCTGAGGATGCCTCGGTTCTGGAGTACCGAATCCATTGCTCAAGCTATACGAACGTTTTTAATGGGTTTTAAAAAGGAGTCGGAGTCAATGTATAAGCTGTCAAGGATGGGCTTGAAATCGATGTACTCTTCCTCAGGCTCAGTATCATGACTGTATTTGGCTAAGACTATCAAATAGCCATCATTCCATGTAATGACATCCACATACCTCTCCAAGCTGTAGGGTGCCTTAAAACGGATATGATATCCCCCGAAACTGAAAGCAGTAAAGCCCTCGGCGTTGCTGAGTATGGCCTCGTGGTCAGTGGGTTGTGTATCGTTGGTTTTCATAGTTTACAATAATAAAATACCGTCTTTTTTTCACGGCTCCGCCCCGTCAGTCACATTCCGTGTTGACAAAGGGCTGGTTTTCATAATTTTACAAGCAAACCGAATGCAAACTATATGCATCAATTTGCTTGTTTTATTTTTAGGGTACAAAGATAAATGTTTTTCTTATAAATAGCACCATTTTTTAAGATAATGACGCATTATATCGAATTCCCACGAAGAGGGGACAAAAAACAAGCGGACTCGGCTGGGCCGAATCCGCTTGTTGGATGTTTGCAAAGGATATCCCTTGCTATCTTTCTCTGAGTGACGCAAAACTACCCAATGATGGGCTGGCATGACTGTTTTTCGGGTTTTTCGTGTCTTTCGATGTTTAGCCATCGAACTCAACTCATTCAAGAACTCTTTCACATTGGCGAAAGAAATCTCTTGTGTTGAGAGTTTAGAGACAGTTGTGAGTGTAGAGTTGTTAGTTGAGAGAAATTACTACTTTGCTGCCAGTTCTTCCTCCAACAAACGAATCCGCTTTTTCAACTCTTCCACAGAAGGCAACCTATCGGCGAAATTGGTGACGGCACCGCCAGAGGTATGATACAAGTCGGATTTGATGCAGTTCATCAGGGTGGAACGACTCCAATTTCCCGCTATCGTACGCTTGATATAAAACAAAGCTTCCTCTATGGTTTTGCATTTGGTGATAATCTCAACATGATGCTTCCATGGTACCAAAGCAAAAAACACAGGAAAACTGATACCTTCTTTAACTTTAATTTCTCCACCAAGCTGGTGGAGTTTATCTTCTACTAATTCTCCACCAAGCTGGTGGAGTTTTATATCTGACTTGTTTTCAACACTTTGCAATTCTCCCACAACTTGTTGGAGTTTTACACTCGATAGTTCTCGCCCAATTTGGGCGAGTTTTTCGGTATCTCTGCTATAAAACAAATACCACTGCTTCATATACCACAGGTTAGTGGTACTGAACCCTTTTGACTCAGGAAACGCTGCATGAAGATCCATGCTCACCTGCTCCACTACGCCGCTACCCCAGCGTTCCTCGGCCTTCTTTTGCACAAGGTCACGACCCAACTGCCAGTTGAACAGCAACTGCTCCGCATTCACTCGTACTGCCGCCTTGGCCTGCGCAGAGCGGTAACGGGCTTTGATCTCGCCCAACCACTGTACATAGTCGGCATCCATTTGCACGTCGTGTGTGCGTACTACTTGAGGTTTATCTATATCCATACGAATAGCTGCTTTCGGGACTTTTCGGTTTTTTCAATGTTTACAATATATCTTCCTCCTTCAACGCTTCCCAAGCACCATCTTTGCAGTCCAAGATTACGCTCCCTGTTTCCAAACATTCCAAGGAATGCCATTGTCCCTTGGGGACGCTGAGACCACAGATGTCGCCGCCCGCTTCAACGAGGATAGTGTCGGTAAGCTCACCCTTGTCGTTGTAATAGAGCCACTTCACCTTACCTCGGAGTACTACCACCGTCTCAGAGGTGTTGCGGTGGCGGTGGATGGGCATCACCGTGCCGGGCTCCAAGGCGTTGAGCATACGTTGGCTTGGGTCATCAGGCGTATTCCTCAGGTCAAAGTTCATCCTAAGCCTTGGCGAGGCCTTCGCCTGAGCGGTCAGCTCATCAAACAAAGTGGAGGAGAATAACATTATATTTTGGTTTATTATTTCAAATAGAATTCTTTATACCACTCCGCAAACTTCCTCAACCCCTCTCTCAGTGGAATCTTAGGCGTGAAGCCAAAGTCGCGCTCCAACGCAGTGGCGTCGGCGTATGTAGTCGGCACATCCCCGGGCTGCATAGGTACAAGTTGCTGGTGGGCCTCGAAATCGTAGTCTTTAGGAAGCACTTCTGCACGAACAAGTTCCTCTTGCAGGATGTTGACAAAATCGAGCAGGTTTTCGGGCTGGCCTCCACCGATGTTGTAGATCTTGTAAGGCGGTATGGGCAAACCATCCTCCCCAGTCTTGCGCTCAGGAGCCTTGGCCATCACTCGGGTGATGCCTTCCACAATGTCATCCACATAGGTGAAGTCGCGGCGGCAGTTGCCGAAGTTATAGATTTGAATGGTC
>CACXXW010000031.1 GCA_902771635.1 uncultured Bacteroidia bacterium
CGAGGTGACGCTGTAGGAAGCGTTGTAGTTGACGCTCTCGGTGTGGCTTGCAGCGGCCGTTGTGCCATCGGCATACAGGTAGTTGACGGTAAGGATGTAACTGTTGATGGTGTAGGTGACATCGACCGTCACGTTCTCAGTACCCATCGTGCCCGAAACGACAGCCAGGTCAGGTGTGTAACCGGTGATGGCAGGCGAGGTGACGCTGTAGGTGGCGTTGTAGTTGACACTCTCGGTATGGCTTGCAGCGGCCGTTGTGCCGTCGGCATACAGGTAGTTGACGGTAAGGATGTAGCTGTTGATGGCGTAGGTGACATCGACTGTCACGTTTTCGGTACCCATCGTGCCCGTGACAACCGCCAGGTCAGGTGTGTAGCCTGTGATGGCAGGCGAGGTGACGCTGTAGGAAGCGTTGTAGTTGACGCTCTCGGTGTGGCTTGCAGCGGCCGTTGTACCATCGGCATACAGGTAGTTGACGGTGAGGGTGTAGCTGTTGATGCTGTAAGTGACATCAACCGTCACGTTCTCGGTGCCCATCGTGCCTGTGACGACCACCAAGTCAGGTGTGTAACCTGTGATGGCGGGCGAGGTGACGCTGTAGGTGGCGTTGTAGTTGACACTCTCGGTATGTGAAGCGGCAGCCGTTGTGCCATCGGCATACAGGTAGTTGATGGTGAGGGTGTAGCTGTTGAGCTGGAAGTTGGCTGTGTACTGTGCGGGACCCGTGACGGTGATTTCACGCGGGTTGTCGTTCACGCCGTCGCTCCAGCCGATGAAGGTATAGCCCGTGGCGGCTATTCTGGCTGAAGTTGGCTGTGTACTGTGCGGGACCCGTGACGGTGATTTCGCGCGGGTTGTCGGTCACGCCGTCGCTCCAGCCGATGAAGGTATAGCCCGTGGCGGCCGTAGCCGTGAGGTTGACTGTGGCACCGTGGTTGTAGGTGCCGCCGCCAGAGACGGTTCCGCCCTCGGTCGGGTTGGCCGTGACGGTGATGAGGTAGCTGTTTTGGCTGAAGTTGGCTGTGTACTGTGCGGGACCCGTGACGGTGATTTCACGCGGGTTGTCGTTCACGCCGTCGCTCCAGCCGATGAAGGTATAGCCCGTGGCGGCGGAGGAGACCACGTTGCCGTTCACGGTCCAGTTGGTGAAGGTGTATCCCTCATTGGCCGTTGCCGTGAGAGTGATGTTTTGTCCATGGTTGTAAGTGCCGCCGCCTGTGACGGTTCCGCCTTCGGTCGGGTTGGCCGAGGCAGTGACCATGTAGCTGTTGAGCGTGAAGTTGGCCGCGTAAGCACCTGACTCAGTGACGTTGAAAGTATAGGTGGCATTATTGGAAACCACTGTGCCGTCATTTTTGGTCCAGTTGGTAAAGGTGTAGCCGGTGTTGGCTGTTGCAGTCAATGTGCAGCTTGCGCCATGCATATAGGTGCCTCCACCGGTCACGTTACCACCAGCGGCTGGGTTGGCCGAAGCCGTGATGGTGTAGTACACAGCGTCGGTTGTGGTGAAGAATGCACTGTTGCTCCATCCTGTTTGTGTTTCATCACATGAGCCCATAACTCTCACTTCATAGTTTGTGCCAGGTGTGAGGTCAGTGAGTTCTAGCGGGTTAGTAGCATCGGATAACGTAATCCACTCACTGATTTGTTCATGGGCAATGACGATGTCATCCAAGCCAACGCCGTAGCCGTAATGGTCAGTGAACAAGAAGCCAATTTGATAGTTATCGGACAACCCCGTCAATTCAACGACTTGGTTTGTCCATGTCTCGTGTGCTTCTGTAGTGCTCCATAACGGTTGCCATGCGCCTTGTGCGCCTTCTGTGCCAAAGCGGTAGTAAACCCCAAGTTCATCAATATCGCCGCCCCAGGATTTGTTGATATACCAGAAGGAGAGTGCCAAGTCGTTTTGGCCACCCAAATTCATAGAGGGTGTGACAAAATAGGTTTGTTCTTGTGAGTTGTTGTGGGTAATCTGTGCATTATAGTTGCCACTATGTGGGCTAATAGTGTCGTATTCGGATTCACCAACACCTACCTCCCATGAAGCATCGCCTTCGTTGCTCCATCCTTGAGGAATTACACCGCCTTCAAAGCCTTCGCTGAACACGGGGTCGATCAATTCGGTAGCTACTCTGTAACTGAAAGTGTACTCATCATTATAGCCAGTCCATGCTACCGTAGCGCTGTTATGGGTGATATTGCTCACTTGCAAGTTAAAGGGGGCTGGGCAGGCTTCGAGGGTGGTGAATGTTACAGTGTTGCTTGCGAGGTATTCGTTTGCTATGCCATCCGTAAAGCCGCAGGAAGGAACTATATAGGCTTCATAAGCGGTGTTGGGTTGGAGACTTGTAAGTGTATATGGATTTTGGTAAATCTCAAGAGAATCATACGGGACGTATGCCGGTGTAAATGCTGGGCGGTAGTACATCATCCATGCCTGGGAAGTGCCTAGCTCAGTCCAACTGAGGGTGGCGGAGGTGGGTCCAACTTCGGTGGCGGTGAGATCCAAAGGACGTACACAGTCGCCTATGCTTTCGACGAAATTGGCAACAAATTCGATTTCGCCCTGATTCCCTGCGTCAAAGCCAACGAAGTTCTCATCAAACGTAAAGGTGTAGAGGGTATCAGTGGATAGATCTATTTCATAGTAGTCATTGTAAGTACCAACCCACATGGTCCATTTGTAGAAACGGAAGTCCTCGTTAGGTATGGCTCGGAGGGTGACTGCATCGCCGTAATGGATGGCACCAGAGGTGGCGTAATCGAGGCCAACAATTTCACCCCAACCGCCTCCTTCGGGCATGGATGTTATATATGGGTAGTATTCGATTTGCTGGAAATTGGCCACGATGTTGGCGCTTTCGGTGACGGTGAAAGTATATTCATCTTGATAATAATCTCCAATCATTACACCGTCTTTCATCCAACTATAGAGATAATAACCTATGTTGGGTGTGGCCGTCAGCGTGCAGGTGTCGCCAAAACTATATTCTCCGCCACCTGTAACGGTGCCTGCATTGGGAAGGTTGGCGCTGACTGTGATAGAGTAGGAGTCGGCAGGGGTGAAGTCTACGGTGTTGCTAGCAAACTGGTAGAAATCTTGCGTACCCACACCACAGGCAGGAACCACAAACGCCTCGTAATGGGCGTTAGACACCAGACCTGTTAGTGTGAATGGGTTCACGCTAGCCGAAACAGTGTCATAGGGTAAGGGAGTTGGAATTGGGGCATTATGGCGATAGTAGATGTACCATGACTCGGAATCATCGTTTTCAGTCCAGCTAAGAGTGGCCGAGGTGGCAGTTGCGTTGGTGACGGTCAAATTTGAGGGAGCGAGACAAATTGTGCCACTGTCATTGAAAGTAACATCATCAATGAAAAAGGCGTCACCAGTCGGATTTACACTGCTGTCCTTGGTGTAGGACCATCTGAAGGTGTGAGTACCAGCAGGAACAATGAAGCTGTAGTTACTCCAAGTTTGGAGAGCACCATTGCTGAATTGTTCAACATCGTCGATGAAGAATTGGCACTTATCCCAAATGTTGGTAGTACCTTCACCCCAGCAACCGCCAAGGAAGCTGACGGTACCGTCTTGGGAATAGTTAACGGTAGTACTAATGGAAGAAGTGGAGCTAGATATGCCTCCGTTGCCACTTTTAATGCAGTAAGTACCATTGTAACCAGAATAAGCATTGCTGACGACTGTCCAAGGATAATTGTTATCGTTGGTCCATCCAGCAGGAATTTGGCCGTCCTCAAAGTTAAAGAACTGGTTGCGGTTGGCATGTTCGGTAGTAATAGGCTCAGTCCAGCTGATTATGCCTTCATGTACAGACGGTTCGTTCGCTCTTGCCATGCCAATGGAGGCGAGCAAAAGCATCATCAATGAAAGTAAAGTCTTTTTGTTCATATGCTTTGATTTTTTTTGATTTGTATTATTTGTTCATTTTAGTTTTAATTATCGCTTTTTTTAGGGCGAAACTTACCATAATGGCGACAAAAATATAGAATAAAACCTAAAATGCAAAGAAAAAAAGCAGGTAAATAAAAAAACGCCACAGAAACTTGTGGCGAAAAAGCTGTTTTTCTCCAAATTATCCCTACATTTGCATTCTCAAACTATCTGAAAATGAAAGCCAACAAGAAAACCGTTTGGGCCGAGGTGAAACGTTATGTCATCATCACTCTGGCCTTGTTTGTGATGGCCTTCGGCTGGACGGCCTTCCTCATCCCCAACCATGTGTTGGGCGGTGGCGTCAGTGGTATCGCCACCTTGATTTTCTATGCCACGGGCATCTCGACGGGTATCTCCGTGTTTGTCATTAATGCCATTTTGGTACTCATTTCTCTAAAAGTATTGGGTCCTTCCTTCGGCATCAAGACAGTGTATTCCATTATCGTGGCATCGCTGTTCATGTCCTTATTGCAGCACTACATCACAGAGCCGATGTTGCTGTATCAAACGGATCCCAATGCAATGGGAGCCATGAAACCTTTCGTTGAAGAGAAGATCTTGGCGGCCATACTCGGTGGCGGCTTGGCGGGTTTGGCCATTGGCGTGGCCTTTACCCAAGGCGGCAGCACGGGCGGCACCGACATCATTGCGATGATGATTTGCAAATACCGCAATGTCTCTCAAGGTAGGGTTATCTTGCTTATAGATATTGTGATTATCTCTTGCTCCTATTTTGTCATCGAGAACGACAAGATTCAAGCCATCATCTATGGTTTCATCGTAATGGGGGTGTGCAGCTATTGCATCGACCTGGTACTCACGGGCAACAAACAAACCGTACAAGCATTCATCTTCACTTCCGAGCCTGAGAAAGTGGCCGACCGTGTCACCAATGAAATGCAACGTGGCGTGACGGTCATCAATGGCACAGGTTGGTACACCAAGCGCGAAGGTCCCATCCTGATGGTGGTGGCGCACAAGCGCGAGTCTCAACAAATCTTGCGCATCGTGAAGGATGAAGACCCCAAGGCTTTCATGACGATGAACACCGTGATGGGAGCTTACGGCAAGGGATTTGAGCAGATTAGAAAGTGACTATGGCCGATAGCCTATGGCTTATGGCTCGCTTCACCAAAAGTTCTGATTTCACACCTTGGGTGAAGCGAGCCATTGGCTATGGGCCATAAGCCATAGCAAAAAAGGGAAAGCTTCGAAAAGCTCTCCCTTTTTTCGTTCTTGAAAACCAATGATTACTTGATGCCGAGTTTCTTGGCAATATCCTTCGGCAGGGCATCCTTGTGCACCACGATGTTCAAGGTCTTGTAGCGAACGAAAGCCTTGCTGACGTACCAAACGCCTTTGTATTGGCCGGCTTCGCCCCAGCTGTTCTTCACGATGAAGTACTCGTTGCCGATTTGGTCCTTGGCGGTGCCGTAGATGAGCATGCCGTGGTCATCACCGGTCTCGTAGTTGTCATAAGCAATCTGACGCTCCTTTTGTGTGACCCATTTTTGTGGGGTGGGGCTGTTTTGGGCTTCCTTCTTACGGTCGGCGGCACTCATGCCCAGCCAGTGGGCCATGTCGCTGCCTTGGAGGTCACGGCCTTTGGCTTCGAGGTCGGGGAGGACGGCCACACCGGCCATCTTGCCACGGAGCCAGCCAGCCTCGCTGACATCGGAACCCCAAGCAATCGGATAACCTTTGTCGATGGCATTGTCCATCACCTGCATGAACTCGTCGATGGGAAGGTTCCAAGCCTGACCCCAGCGCCAGTTGTCCTGCACTTCGATGACGAAGGGCTCATAGAAAGGATGGTGCGTGAATGAAGTCAGGTTGATGTAGTCATCCATGTTGAGGCCAGTGGATTCGGCGAAACTCATGGGCGTGTACTTTTTGCCTTTGTAGGTGAACTCGGTCGGAGGCACGCCAAGGTAGGCATCGTAAATGCCAGCCAAGCCCTTCTTCCACAGCGGGTTGCCGTCTTTGTCCATCTGGATCTTGCGGCTCTTGATGACACCTTCTACATATGGGTCGGTGACAGCAGAGAGCTCAGTGAAGTTCGACAAGGAATCACCGTGCATGGCACCGGCGGGCATCAGCTCGTCGGGGACGAGGCCGTAATGTCTGATGGCATACAGCACGTCGCCGAAAGAACCACCTTGCGAGAAGGACACGTCACCGTGGGTACGGACAGCGGCTTCAGCGCGGTCTAAGTAGGTCTTGTAGACGATGTACATTTCTGAGAAGTCGTACTCGGGCTTGCCCATACGGAGCAACTCGGCTTCAAAGAAAGCCAGTGAGCTGTAGCACCAGCAAGTGCCAGCTTGGTTCTGGTCTTTGACAGAGGTCACAGGGAGTTCCTTAATGGTGGTGAACTTGAAGCCTTCTTCTTCCTTGGCTTCTTCTTTAGCCTGGGGTTGGGCAACGACGCTGATGCTGAGCATCAAAGCGGTTGCAGTAAGTAAATGCTTGAATTTCATAATGAAGTTTATTTGTTGAATGTTTAATTGTTAATGCTGTCTTTTTAGTTGTCGGGCCTTCGACCCTTCGATTGGCCTCAGGGGCCGCAGGCTCAGGCACCTTAGCTTTTACTCGCTAAGGACCCTGAGCTTGTCGAAGGGCCGATTTATGGCCGCAAAAGTATGGAAACTTTATCAAAGTCCCAAATCTTTCTTCATGGCCTTCGAAAGGGCGTCTTTGTGGAGCGTGAAGAAGATGGTGTATTGGCGCAGGTATTGCTCGGAGCAGTACCAATAGCCTTTGTAAGGGCCTCTGTCGCCCCATGAGTTCTTGATCTTATAGTATTTGTTGCCGTTCTGGTCCTTGGCGATACCAACAACGAGCATGCTGTGGTCATCGCCTGCATCCCAGTTGTCGTAGGCTCTCTGGTGGTCTTCGTCGGTTACCTTCTTTTCTGGCACGATTTCTTCCCAAAGCTTTTCGTTTTCAGGGTCTTCGGGAACGATGCCAATACCGGTCTTTCCCGAGAAGCCCTTGTTGCTGACGTCTTGTGCCCAGCCGAGGGTGTAGCCATTCTCAAGGGCATAGTCGACGGCTTCCATCAGCTTGTCGAGCGGCATGTTGTAGGCAGGGGTCCAGGTCCAGTTGTCGGGGATTTCGACCATGCAGGGCTTGTTGTATTCCTCGCTGGTGAAGGAGCAGATTTCAACATAGTTGGCGGGATCGATACGATATTTTTCCGCAAACGATTTGGGCGTGTATTTCTTGCCATCAACCGTAAACTCTTCTGGTGCTACGCCGAGATAGGCATCCAAAACGCCTTGCACCGCCTTGGGGCCTGCAGGAGAGATTTTCTTGTTGCCGTTCTTGATGATAGCGCGGGCCACTGAGCTGATGACTTCGTTCATCTCGGCGTGCATGTGGCGTTCCTCGCCGATGACCTTGCCGCTGTAATCGGCTTCAGGCATCATGCCGTATTTGTCAATCATGTAGAGCACGTCGCACACCTCACCGCCTTGGCTGAGGGTGTTGTTGCCGTGCATGCGGATGAATTTCGCGACCTTCTCCGTCCAGGCATTGCGGACGACAAACATCTCCGAAAGGTTGAACTCTTTTCCGTAGATACGTTGGATTTCCGCCTCGACGAAGCCAATGCCTGCAAAGCACCAGCACGTACCGGAGCTGCCTTGGTTGTCGACAGGCGTGTGCTTCACGTTGACGGTTTCCGTTATCTGATAGACAGGTTCTTCTTTTTCTTTGGCTTCTTGGGCGATGAGGGATGTGCCCACGACTGACAGCAGTGCAATAGCTGCCACTTTTAGGAATTTGTTCATATCAATGCGTATTTTTGTCTTTATAATTTCACGATTTTAGTGGTCGTGCAGCCCTGTGCAGTCGCGGTCTCAATGAAATAGCATCCGTTGGGTTGTGCCGAAAGGTCGATGGTGATGTTGTCTTCAAGCGCCGTTTGGCAAATCACGGTTTGTCCCATAACATTGAAGACTCTGATTTGGCGAAGGTCTTCGGCTTCGATGGTGACGGTGCTCTTGGTCGGGTTGGGATAAATGCTAATGTTTTGATCAGCAGTATTTTCGTTTACATCGGTAGTCCAATCCACATACACGACATTGGAGTGGTTGGATTCGATATGGGCGGTGTGTCCTGTGATGGTGTAATTGTACGTCTCCGCGGGAGTGGCGGAATAGTCGACAAAGGCATGTCCCGTTACACCATGGCCAATACGCTCTCCGTTGCGGTAGACGTTATAGCCTTCAGCCACTGAGCCTTCTTCCCACTCTAAGATGACACGGCCTTCATGGATGTAGAAATCGAGGTGTTGGGGGATGATGGTCTTATTGAATTCCACGAAGTTCAACTCAGGATGTCCTGCTGCAGTGGCATACCCCGACTCGCAGTGGGTCTCTTGATAGTAAGCTGTGACGGTATATTCGTAAAAACCATCGGGTTGTCCGGAAAGGTTGTCTGTATAATTAGTGTTGGAAGTCAGCTTGATGCGCTTGAACTCTCCTCCTTTGGGACGGCGGTATAACATGTAACCAGCGACGGTTTCATCCTCTGGGACATCCCATGTGAGTTTGGCTTTGCCAGGAGTGGTAGATTCCACACGTAAGTTGGTCGGGATGATGCAGGGTGATTCGGGATGATAGCTGCAAGTGTTTGAAGGGAGAATCTCACCGTTGAAGGTGCAAGCGATGACATGGTAGGTATGGAAGGTGGCTCTGGTGTCATCATCAACGAAGCTAGGCTCGGTGGTCATGTCATAGAGTAAGCCGTCGCGGAATATTTGGTAGTTGATGATGTTGTCGACGGGATCCCATGTCAGTGTCACTTGATCATCCGATACGCTAGCTGTCAGATGAGTGCCTTCTGATTCTTCATCCTTGTCGTTGCAAGTGTTGTTAAGAATGTAGAACAAACCGTTTTGGATTTCGGAAGAGGAGCCATGAAAATAGGCTTTGGCTGTTCCATTGGCGTTCCTGACCATGAAACGGAGGTCTTCGATGGCTTGTTCGGGCTTCAGCCAGTGGATTTCGATATGGCCGAATGGCAAGCTGATGGTGCGTGTGACCTCATCTGTATCTAAAGAGAGATGAGCCACTTCATCGCCTGCACCATTGATGAAAGAAAGTGCTCCTCCATTCCATCCTTGCGAGCTAGAGGAGGACATCTCAACCGTCCATTCGCATGTGGGCCCTAACAGGATGTTTTTCTCGGTGGCGGCCAGACCCATGGCGTTGTGGACAACAGCATAAACACTGTAATTCACCATTCTGGGGAGATAATGGTCAGTATAGCTCATCTCGGCTCCAGGGGCCACGTTGTCTTCAGTATAGATGATTTTGCCATTGCGTGTGATGACAATTTGGTCGATGTTGGTAATGTCATGCATGTGGATGTCCTGTGTGGGGTTGACCCAAGTCAGGGTAGCAGCATAGTCGAAGTCGCCGCTAGCGCTGACAGCGAGGTTTTCAGGCTGCAAGGGCATATAGTCATAAACATCGGATGGCACATAGTTGAACACAGCTTGGGCCCAGCCAGCGTAATCGATTTCATCGATGACGAAATAACCGTCGCTGCTGCCGCCCCAACCCCAGTTGAAGTGGAAGAGGTTGTTGTCGTCGTAGCCATCGCACACAAAGGCATGGCCGCCGCTGTTGCTAAAACCAGAGTAGTAGACGGGCCAACCAATGTCGTGGGATTCCTTCAGCATGTTCTGCCAATCGGTGAGTGAATACATGTCACGCATTTTGAGTTCGGCATTGCTCGAATAGGAAAAATAGTTTTGAATAGCATAAGGCACGTCCCATGAATTGGCACCGCTACCGCTGGGCGAGAACTGCATTTCGACTGCCACGCCGCAGTGATACATCAACAACGCCACAGCCTCAATCTCTTGCTGTGAGGCTCCATTGAGTCGGTCGGGCATATGGTTCCAGTCATAGATGGTTTCGCCGAAATTGGCTGACTGCATTCCGTAGCCTTGACAGTAGTAGGAGTGACTTCCCGTGCCTTGCATAGGATGGTTCCAGCGCTTCATCACCTGACTCATGGCCGTAGCCACGCAGCCTGCATAGCAACGGTTTCCGGAACCACCATTGGCCTCGGGAGCGTATAAGTTATACGGGGAATCTTGGTTCCACTTGGTGGTGCAAATATAGTCGACGGCACGGCCTCCGTTGCGCGAAAGCAAACGACCCGTGGTGGCCACGCTTTGCCATTCCTGATCGGTGTCGTCAAAGAGGACGACATTGCGGCTGGTGCGGGCTTCAATGATCTTTTCAAGGTAGAACGCAAGTTCTGGGGACATGTTTTCGGTCTCAAATGGACCTTCATCGGAGTAGCCTACGATGGGACGGAAACGGTCATCAGCTGAAACGATGACAAAGCCGCCGTCACCCACGTTGAAGGCGTAAAAACAAGTTTCTCCACGGCTTGATGAACCTGTGTAAACCAGTCGTAAATCACTGCTTTTCAGATTACTGTCAAAGTTGGCTTGGGCAAATCTCTGCACGATGGTCTTAGCTCTTGCCGCGTCGATAGGACGGGCGTTTAGTGCGGTCATGCTCAAAAGCACGACAAGGCTTAATAGTAGGGATTTCTTCATGACTTTTAGTATTTATTTGTTTGTGTTTCTTAGAAAAGGGCTTCAAAAATAGGAATAAAAGCAAAACGTTCAGCTAAAATGGAAAAGAAATTTCAAATTTTCCCTCACAAAGAAATTACTTCATCCATTTTGATATCCAAAGGCTCGGTAGGCACTTCATCAACAAGCTGAAAATCAAAGCAAATGCCGATGCGCTTCACCTTCAGATGCTTACAGAGGAATCGGTCGTAGTAGCCTTTGCCGCGACCGATGCGATTGCCCTTGCGGTCGAAAGCCACACCAGGGACGACGATCAGGTCAAAACCACCTTGATAGGGCTCGTTCTGGGGCTCAAGAATGTTGAAGTCGCCCACGGCAAAGTCGGTGTCCTTGGCATATTCCACGGGGATGATGTCATCGCCGACCACGGTGGGGAGTATAATGGTCTTTTTCAGGTGCCATTTCTCGAGGAAGGTTTGGGTCTGCACCTCATCGGGTAAGGCACTGTAAAGCATGATTCTCTCGGCTTTGATGAAGTCGGGATGTTGTTCCAGCTTGGCTAAAATCTTCTCGGATTGTTCAAGAAGCTGCTCTTTAGTATGCTGTTTTTTCAAAGCCTTGATGTGGGCGCGTAGTTCTTTTTTCTCCATGTTGTTTGTTGCTAATTGAAGGTTTGGGTCGTGTTGAGTCCGAGGCCGTATGGTAGTAAGGTGGATACGGTGATGCTGTGTTGTGGGGCATTGCCAATCCATGCCACCTCGATGCTGTTGCCATTGGAATCGAGGATGACACCTCCATCCACCTTCCAGCTGGCCTCCAAAGGGTATGGCTTGAGGTAGTAATGGTCGTTTTCCTCTACGATCTCGGGTTTTTGGGGCGTAACGATGTCGTAGAAAAAGTCTGACATCATTTCTTGGATGACATAGAAGTTGTCGTTAAGGGCTTTGGTGCTCGGATTAACGTGAGGCGAGTGTTTGTAACCACCAAACGTGACCAAATGCGCTTTATGCCCCAACTTGATGGCACGGTCGACGATGCATGACGACCCATACATCTTGTCGACCAGCATGGTTTTCAGTAAACCTGCAATGCCGAAGGGATAGTCGTAACCGTATGGGACAATGTCATCGGCATCGCCGTGGAAGGCGAGAATGGGAATATTGCGGTCATGCATTAGGGATGTGTCGGGCATGGCGCCCCACATATCGATGATGCCTTTAATGCGGAAATTGGTCCTGATGGCATTGCCACAGGTGTCGATGTTGCCGAGGTCAGGGCGCAAGAGAGCGCCGTGGGTGTATTCGGGTCTTGTTTCGTTAGTCATGAAGGCAAGGTTAAGCGCAGTGATGGCTCCTGCACTGGCCCCGCCCACAAAGATCATGGTGGTGTCGATGCCATATTCTTCTTGGTGTGACACCAAAAAACGCATCGCGGCATGAGCGTCTTGCACTGCGCGGTAGCCCGCCCGCCCAATGCTGGCCATGGTGGGCAGGAAACCTATCCTATAGTCGATGGAGGCAGTCACATAACCCATCGAAGCCAAGTGTCGGCACCATTGCGTGATGGATTTGTCGTCTTTCGACCCGAAATAGAAGGCCCCACCGTGAACGAGCATGACCAAAGGTCGTTTTTGTAAGGTGTCGCCTTGAGGTCGGAAAACATCAAGATGCAAATCCAATTGGGTCTCGCTTATGGCGCTTCCCATTTGGAAAATCTTATCGGAAACAGCGGTTTCGTCGCCCAATGCTGACCAGAATCCCGAAACTTTGGCGTAAGGAATGTCGTACAGCTCTTCCACCGCGAACAAGGTGTCTTGATAGCGGCTGTTTTCAAAGTCGTGGAAAGCAGGTGTTTCGTGCAGGTTGAATTGAAAACGGGCTGTCTTGAACAAGCTCAAACGGGCGTAACCTATCGCATGTTGGCTGTCCATTGATTTGATGCGCGGGCGGAAGACTTCTTTTTCACCCTCATAATAGAGTATGGCTTTACGGCCTTTGGCTTCCAATTTGAAGGGTAGGGTGTCGGTCATGTTTTCTTCCAAGGCCATGTAATGCCCGTTGATGTGTAGGCTGTCGCTGTGCTCAATGAACACTAGGAATTCTTTGTCGTCGACTGTACTGGAGAAAACGGCTGGGGTCTCAATGACGGGGAAAAAGACTTTTTTCAGAAACAGGCGTGGGTTAGGAAGACCGTCGTTGCTAAAAAGATTGACAGCCAATAGGGAAAGGATTATGGTGGTGATAAAACGGCGCATGGAATTATGTTATTTAGCTGCAAAAATAGTAAATTAAAGTGGATTTTGTAAATTCAAATGGAAAGATGCGTATTTTTACGCCGAATAATCGAAAAACAGATAATGATGATGAGACGATGGTTTGTTTTTTCCTTGATATTCGCTGGGTTCCTTGGTAGTTTATCTGCCCAAGAGCACCGGCGCTATGCCTTGATTTGGCACGATGAATTCGATTCTGGGGTCTTGGACAGCAAGGTATGGTCAAAGATATATCGCAGCAAAGCCGATTGGGCCATCCACATGTCGTCGCACGATACGTTGTATGCTTTCGACGATGGCGACCTCGTGTTGCGCGGCATAGTGAATGACTTTCTGCCTAATGACAAGGCGCCGTTTCTTACCGGGGGCGTGTGGGGCAGATATAAGAAGTCTTTCGGCTTCGGAAGGGTTGAGATACGGGCCAAGTTTGATGTGGCGCAAGGTTTTTGGCCAGCCATTTGGATGTTGCCTGATGCCAACCATGCCCTGAACTGGCCTTATGGTGGAGAAATCGACATTATGGAGCATTTTAGGGACAATCCCTATATCAATCATACGGTTCATAGCCATTATACCGTTGATTTGAACAAACGCTATCGTCCAACACATGTGGCCTATCCCAAGTATAACGAAGGTGAGTACAATACCTATGACATGGAGCGTTTTCAAGACAGTCTCGTGTTTTTCCTCAACGGGAAACGGACGCTCAACTATCCCCGTTTCCGAAAGGGTGAGAACGGCCAGTTTCCTTTTAGCCAACATGACTATTACCTGATCCTTGATGCACAATTGGGTCGCGACCGTTCGCCTTACATTGACACAACCAAACTACCAGTGGAACTACGCATAGATTATGTGCGCTATTATGAATTGGACACCAAGACGGATGTGATTCCGGAACCGAAAGAGTTTAAGCAGTTGGGCACAAAAAGGAAAAGACTGAGAAAGGTGGTTTACGATGCCCAAACTCATTTCGACAATCCCGATGAATACCGCTTGGTGGTGGAATGTGGCAAGGCGACCATTTCGGGCAATCCCTATTGGGCGCAAAGCACTTTGGCACAGTTGGTGGATGAGGATTGTCGCATTTCCGATCTGGAAGTTCACGACTGGGCCACATATCCTTTCCGAGGCTTCATGCACGACACGGGGCGCAACTACCAGCCCGTCAGTAAGTTGAAGGAGACACTCGATTTGATGAGTTTCTACAAGTTGAACTATTTTCATTGGCACCTGACCGATTATCCTGCATGGCGCATCGAGTGTAAGGTTTATCCGCAACTCAATGATCCTCAATACCAAAGGTCAGGTCGTGATGAGGGTAAGTTTTACACATACGATGAAATCCGAGAGGTGATAGCCTACGCCAAAGAGCGGGGAATCACCGTTGTGCCTGAAATCGACATGCCTGGGCATTCCACCTATTTCAAGAATGCTTTCGGATTCACGATGGACTCCGAGCAGGGCCGAAAGGTGTTGGAGAAATGTCTTGAAGAGTTCTTTACCGAAATCCCAAAAAGCGACTGTCCCTACTTCCATATCGGTTCAGATGAAGTCCATATCGAAGACCCGAAAGGCTTCATGCAATGGATTGAAAACCTGATGGAAAAGTATGACCGCCAGCCTATCGCATGGGATCCTGGTCTGCCAGCTTCCGACAAAGTGATTCGTCAGATATGGAACCAGGCGGAAGGCTCTAATGCGGCGGCTTCAAACAAAGCGGGGAAATATCTCGATTCCTTTGTGGGTTATTTGAACTATTACGACCCGATGCTGTTCACAAGCCGTTGTTTCCTGCACACCGCCGCAGCGCAAACCGTTCCCGACACGACCAAGGCTTTGGGAGGCATCCTCTGCCTTTGGAACGACGTGCGCGTGGATAACAAGGAGAACATCTCGTTGCACAATGGCATGATTAACGGCGTGATGGCTTTCGCTGAGCGTTTTTGGAACGGTGGCAATGCCGGAACCATCAAAAACGAGAACCTTCCACCTGGTTTTTTAACTACGGCAGGCTCGCGTTTGGCCAATTTCGAGGAAAAGATGGCTATTCACCGCGACCGTTTCCACCAAGACAAAATGCGTTGGGTAGCCAATTCGCAGATGGAATGGGATGTGCAGATTGATGATAACAAGTCTTTTTTGGCCTACGGTGGCGCGGTCGATTTGGATGCTTTTTGTCAGGCGCATCATATAATAATAGGTGAACAGGCCTTGGCAAAAGCTCAAACGGTCATTGTGGCCGACCAAGACATGGACGTTGAGGTGTGGTTGGGCTTTTGTACGCCAGCCCGTTCCAACCGTAATGGTTATGGCATTGGAGAGCAAGGTCATTGGGAAGGCGGTTGCCAATGCTTTGTGAACGGCAATGAGGTGTTGCCGCCAAAGCTATGGGAAGAACCTGGAAAGTACGCGTACCATTTCAACACCTGGGGCAAGCCCGAAGAGGAAGAACCTTACACTGATGAACAGCTCTATTGGATGCGGCAACCCGTTCAGATTCATTTGAATAAGGGAAAAAACCAAGTGGAGGTCCGGGTGCCGAAGACCTATCAAGGGTTACGATGGAGTTTTGGGTTTATTCCAATCTATGACTCAAACTGACTCCTCATCCAATAAGTCAAGCAGCCCTTCAGGAGAATAGACAGGAAGACTGCTGAATTCGACAAAATCGTTAGTGTTGATTGTCACAATGCAATCACATTGTCCTGCAATGGCACTTTGGTATTGCAGCATGTCTTCGAAGTCCTTAACCTCGTTGCGCAAGGCAGTTCGTAACTGGTCGCCATCCATGGGTAGGACTGTTAGCAATCTTTCCATAATTCGTTCCGCATGGTAAACTTGCTCCCGAGGAACTTTCCTTTTCTTCAATATGTAAGCCATGTTGGCAAATGTGAGATAAGAAGCAAAAAGAGTCACTTCTCCATCGCGACCTGCTTGCATAATCTGGTTGCATGCATCCCTTTCCTTCCGTTCGAGGATAACCTCAAGCAGAATGTTGGTGTCAAGAAAAACATGTTTCATTTCCGCAGCCTCCTATCCTCAACAATGGCAGCCAATAACGGGTCTTCGTCCAGTTCTTCTTGTGTGAATTCCTTGAGATGCAAGTTGCTCAAAAATTCAACTTCAGGTGATAAAGGACGTACTTTTCTCTGTTTTTTAGTTTCAGACACTACTTCTTCCTTTTCTTCGGATTTTACAGGCTCAGAGAGTTTTCCCGCTAACCATTCGCGCTCGCTTTGTGTAAGCATCAGTCCTTGCAAGTACCTCCATAAATTGTTCAGTGCAAATGTCGTCATAACCTTAATTTTTATGTTTTTAACTCACTTCGTGTCGTTGAATCTTCGATTTCGCTGCAAAAATAACAATATTCTTCCGAAAGCAACAGCATTTATGACAGTATTTTGAAGATTTGTTGCCTTTTTCTTGCCAAGCAATCTTTTTTTCCCTACTTTTGCCCCAACAAACAAACAAACAAAAACACAACGAACGAAAGAATAGACTAACACATAGACATACACAGAGCTGACGCTCTTATTCTCCTTATCCGAAATCTGGTAAATTTCAAGCAGTGAGAATAAGTTTTTGCGAAAGTTCACGCCTTGGGCGTGAATTGTTTCCAACTTATTTACTGCACGGTTTACCAGAGCCTGGATAAGAAATAAGCATATAAGGACAATTCCGCCCTCTTTTGTTTCTCGGAGTTTCTTTGCTTTGATGATGGGCGTTTCAGCGAGATAAGGATGGAAAACAAATCTAATTATCAATCAAAATAGAAAGGAAAACAAAATGAAAAAGGCAATTATTCTCGCCATCTGCGTGATGGCACTGTGTGCAAATACAAAAAGCTATGCACAAAACCACTTGTATATGAATATCACAGAAGTTAATTACGGTGAATACTTTTACCTCTGTGAACAGGAACACGACAGCATCACTATCTCTGGAGTACCAGATTGTCCAGCTGCCATAACTTGGAATCTTACCTACTATCCAAGTGGCACAGTAATTAATTACAACACCGATAATATCACAATAGCACTCGATAACACTTTTGACTATGTCAGTATTGACTATTCAGGATGCATGGCAAAATATATTGTAATTTTTTCGCTTAACTTTGATGAAGTACAAGAACCATGGACACAAGACTTCACTTGGAAAAGAACAGGTGAAACACTCATATTGAATGCTTTGTGGAGTCACGTAAGCAACGAATGGTCAACAGGTGCTACTACAACTTGGATAAATATCAGCGAGCCTGGAACTTACTGGGTACACATGTACAACGACTGTGGCGAATTGTGGGACACTATCCAAGTTCGCGATAATGTGGAAATCGAGTCAGCATCGGTCGATCCCGACAGCAACAAAAACTTGGTCACTTGGGAAGTTACTCCTGAACAAGCCGAGTACATCTCAAATGTCACCGTCACTCGTGACGGCGTAGACATCGCAACTGTGCCCTACACCGACGGCCAGTTCCTTGACAACATCGGCAGCGACCTCGCCGCCCGTATCTACACCGTTACAGGCATATCCGTCGAAGGCACCCTGTGCCCGATTACGAGCCTCGAACGTGGAACCATCCATATGGCCTTCCTGCCCGACATCAACGGCAACGTCGAAATGACTTGGAACGCTCCCCACCTCGGAGGCGCCCCAATCCATGTCAGTAGGTTTGAGATTTGCGAGTACGACCCCAACACCACGGAAATCGCTGTCATCGATTTTGTCAGTCCTTCGACGATGAGTTACAGCTGCAATCAGTCGATGTTTAATTATGGTTATCCGCTTATTAGAGCCATCATTCAGGAAGGCCGAGGTGAGAAGGACATGCTTTCCAATAGAACCGAAGACCTTGTCGGCCTCAATGAGGTTGAAGGCAATATCTTCAAAATCTATCCCAATCCTGCCAAAGACCGCGTGACCATCGAAGGTACAGGCACAGCAATCATTACAAATAACCTTGGGCAGACCGTTTTGACCCAAGAAATCGACGGGAAGGTAACCATCGAATTGCCGCAAGGTCTGTATTTTGTGAAATTGAACGGCGCAACGCGGAAAATCGTGGTGGAATAACCGTGGTTTATAGGGCTGTCACACTGTGGTTTGTAGGGCTGTCACACCGTGGCAGCCGCATTGTGGGTTTCCATTATGCGGCTGCCGTAATACGACAGCCCTACACCCCATGATAGGCTAATCATACCTAAATCAAATAATGACAAGAAGAAACGGCATCTGATGATTTCGGATGCCGTTTCCTTTGTGATAAAAAAATGACTATGACCGCTTTACTCTTAGGTTGAAGCGGTCATAGTCATTGTCAATGGTCATAGTAAAAAAATCACCTACCGTTGTAATTCCCACTCAAAGTCTCAATGAAACCATTGGCGGCGGTCTTCATGTTGACGAAGTCGCTGCC